>JBKICS010000022.1:0-3248 GCA_046567015.1 Acidobacteriota bacterium
ACAGCGGCCCCTGGCCGTATTTCGTCATGGAATTTTACGGTGAATCCCTGGGCTCGGTCATCGGCGAAACCTACCGGGTGGAAGCGGCGAGCCGCCGGCTGCCCGTGCCCCGGGCGGCGGGCTACGCCGAACAGCTTCTGGCCGGCCTTGGCCGGCTGCACTACGCCGGCATCGTTCACCGCGACATCAAGCCGTTCAATCTGCTGGTCACCGACGACGACGTGGTGAAAATCACCGACCTGGGCCTGTCCAAGGTGCGCGGCGAGGCGTATGGCGGCCCGCGAAACGTCAAGGTCGGCTCGCCGTACTATGCCGCGCCCGAGCAGGAGGACGACCCGGACAGCGCCGACGCCCGGGCCGATCTCTATGCCGTTGGCGTGACGCTTTTTCGCATGCTGACCGGCCGGCTGCCGGAGTGGGGCGAGTGGTCGGCGGCGGCCCGATCGCCCGAGCTTGGTGACGAGTTCGACCCGGTGCTGGAGCGCTCGCTGGCCGTCCACCCGTCCGGCCGCTACCCCGACGCCCGGGCCATGGCCGAGGCCCTGGCCGACGCCCATGCCGCCTGGCGGCGGCGCATGGACGGGGTGTGCGCCGCCCTGCCCGAAACGCCGTGCGTCCGCCGCGTGCCCGAGGGGGCCGATCTGCCGCGCCGGCGGCCGGAGATGGTGGGGCTGCGCCGTGCCCGAGAGGCGTTTGGCCTGGACGAATTGTGGCGGCCCCAGGCCTGCTGGCCGGGGGTGCTGACCGAGGCCGGCGAAGGCTTGGTCCGGGATGCGGCGGCGGGACTGGTCTGGGCGCGCCAGGCCGCGCCCTATCCCGCCGCCTGGGAGGAGGCCGGGGCCTACGTGGCCGGGCTCAATGCCGGGTGTTTCGGCGGCCACGAAGACTGGCGGCTGCCCACCGTGCCGGAACTCATGACCCTGCTGACGCCCGAGCCGGTCGGCGAGGGCTACTGCCAGGCCGCGACGCTCACCCAGCCCGTGCGCCGGGTCTGGAGCGCGGACCGGGCCAATTACGCCTCGGCCTACGTGGCCGATGTGGAGCTGGGCTACGTGACCAGGGCGGATTTTTCCTGCCCGGCGTCGGCCCGGGCCGTGCGTTCCTTGTGAGGCGGCGGGGCCGGGAACTCCACCGGGCATTGGTCCTTGGTCGGCAGGCGGCGGCCGGTCAGGCGCTTGTAGAGCCATTCCTCCACCGGCTTGCCGCCGAGCTTGGCCAGCTCGATCTCGGCCCGGGCCGCGCCCCGGTGGCCGCCGGCCGAGCCGATGTCGCCGAAAATCTTGGCCGCCATGTGCCCCATGTTGCGCCCGATCCCGTCGCCGCGAAAGACCACCACCACCGTGCCCTTGACCACCGCCGCCAGCATGTTCCAGGACAGGCCGTGGACCCGGGTGAAGAAATCCGCCAGCATGACCAGGATGTCCGGGCTCTCCAGGACGTCCATGTAGACAAAAAGCCCGCGCGCCCCCACGAAACGCATCTTGCGAAAGGCCTTGGAGAAGAATTTGAGCCAGCGGCGGTGGTACTCGCTGGAGATGATCTTGCGCACCAGCGTCATGTCGGCGTGCTTGGTCATGGCGCTAAAGGCCCGCACGTCGGCTTCGACGAAATGGCGCTCGAAGCTCTGGGTGTCGGTCTTGATGCCGTAGACGAGCGCGGTGGCCAGCAGCTTGCCCGGCCGGATGCGCAGCCCGCGCAGGTATTCGGCCATGATCGTGCTCACCGAGCCGTACTCCGGCCGGATGTCGGCGTATTCGGCCTGGCAGGGGCGCTCGGCCAGGATGGGGTGGTGGTCGATGACGATGGAATAGTGCCGCCCGGCGAAGTCCGGGTGGTGGTGGGGCTGGGAGTCCACCATGGCGAAGCGGTCGTAGTTGGCGCAAAGGCCCGGGGTCAGCGGCGTCGAGGGGATGTGCAGAAAGCGCATCATGGCGAGGTTGTCCGGCCGCTTGACCTCGTTGACGTGACTGATGCCCACCTCGGCCGCCCGGTGGGCCATGATGCGCCTAAGGGCCATGGCCGAGGCCAGGGCGTCGGGATCGGCGTTGATGACGATGAGCCAGCGGTCGCCGCGCCCGATAACCTGGGTCAGTTCGCCTGCCAGCTGGGACATCTTGCGAAATACTGGGCTCATGCGACATTTCCCTTGAGCTGCACATGGAGTCCGGCCGCCACCAGCCGCACGTCGTCGGCCAAGGCGGCGGCCGCCTGGTTAAGCCCCCCCAGGGCGTCGATGAAATCCCGGGTGGCCGCATCGGCCGCGACCGGCCCCAGGCCGGTTTCGGCGCTGACGATGATCAGTTCCGGCCCGTCCGGGCCGCGGTAGGGGGCCAGCCCCCGCGCCAGTTCGGCCTGTCGCTCCCCGGCTTGGCCATGACAGGCAAAAAGCCAAAAGTCCAGGCTGTCCAGCAGCACCGTGCCGCCTCGGGCCGCCTCCCGGGCCAGGACGTCCATGGCTTCGGCCCCGGCCTCGATGACGGCCACGTCGGGACGGCGCGCCTGTTTGTGGGCGGCAATGCGCTGGCGCATGGCGCAATCGAGCCCCCGGCCCGTGGCCACCACCCGATGCGGGGCCGGCCCGGCAGCCAGCAGGGTTTCGCCGAGCCCCGACTTGCCCGAGCGCGTGCCGCCAAGGAGCAGCCGGATCACGCCGGGTTCCCGGCGGTCGGCGGCGAAACGGCGTCAGCCAGGGCGCCGATGACGGCCAGGCTTTCCACCAGATGCATGGGGGCGAAGATCTCCAGCACCAGGGTTTGCGGCCGCAAATGGCTGAGCATCCACTGCAAGATGTCGCGGCCTTCGGGCGAGAGGCAGGTGAGCGTGCGGTGCAGGTGGCTGCGGCCCGTGGGCGGGCCTTCCGGGCCAAAGGGCGAATAGACGTGGAGCATGGCCGTGCGGGCGACCAGTTCCGGGTCGTCCGTCGGCAGGGGATGGCCCATGGCCAGCATATGGCCGAGGTCCAGGCACAGGCTGCATCCCAGTTCCTTGGCCAGGGCCAGGGTTTCGGTCGGGGACACGGCGTCGGTGTTTTCCAGCAGCAGCCGGGCCGGGTCGCGGCCGGCGGCGGCGAAGGCCCGGACGAAATCGGCCAGGGCCGAGGCGTCGGTCGGCGGATGGAGCACATACCCCCAGGGCGAGAGGTGCCCGGTCATCTCCAGCAGCCGTTCCATGACGGCATAGGCCGTCTCGCCGCCAAGCCGCCAGGGGAGGTCCAGCGGCAGATGGAGGTGGTAGGCGAGCCCGTAGGT
>JBKICS010000023.1:0-7377 GCA_046567015.1 Acidobacteriota bacterium
GGTCCACCCCGCACCCTTCGAGGCCGCCGGCGACGCCCTGTCGCCGGCGGCCTTTGTCGTTTGGGGGGGGAAGATGGCAGGATGGAAAGGCAAAAGAGCGCCTCCGGCGGCCGGGGGCCTGAGGCCCCCGGACCCCCCGCATGGAGAACGTTTTAAAGGGGTTTTGGGACAGAGTCGGGAGTCCGGTCGGTTGTGGACCGGGCAGACAGAACGATTGACGGAGATCATCGTTCCTGCAGCGACGCCGGGACATGCAGCGTACCGCTCGCGCGGTGTGGCCGGCAACGGGCCTGATTTATCGTTTGCGAGCCTGGATTTCGCCGCCTGACCGGGGTATGGAGGAAAGGAAAGACTCTCTCCGGCCCGAGGCATGGCCATACGTCCGTCAACGCTTTTACAAGGAGGCAGTACCATGGCAGCCATGTTGGAAATCACCTTGCTGATCGCGCCGGAAAACCGTTCGGCCGCGGCCGGCGTCTACGCCAAGTACAAGGAACCCTTTTTGCGCAACATTCCCGGCGCGACCGCCAAGACCCTGCTGGTGCGGGATGAAGACGTCCAGGTGCTGCATGGCTTCGACAGCCGGGAGCAGGCCAAGGCCTATCTGGTCTCGTCCCTGTTCACCAAGGACGTGGTGGAGGAGCTCAAGCCGCTGTTGGCGGGGGCTCCGGACATCCGGATTTACGATTGCGTATGAACCTGTCCCACAGGCACGGCCGACCGGCGTCCAGGGGCAGGGCCAGGGCTAGCCCGCGTCGCTGACCATCCAGTAGCCCTTGCGCGGCTGCGGGGTGAAGGGGCGGCGGCCGAGTGTGGCGCACAGGCCGTTGGCCACGGCCAGGAAGGCCGGCATGGTCGGGGTTTCGGGCGGCGTGGCGGCGTAGGCCTCGGCCAGGGCGGCGGTGACGGGATCCATGGCGTCCGCACGCGCGACGCCGAGCCAGAGCCGGGCGGCGGCGAGCAGGCGGCCGTCGGCCAGGCGTTGCCGTTCGTCCTGGCTTAAGGTGTAGCGGTCAAGGGCGAAGGGGCGCGGCGAACAGATGCGCTTAAGGGCTGCGGCGTAGGCCTCGGCCAGGGCGGCGTCGAAGTCCTGGGGGCACTGGGCGCGCACCGAGGCGTCCACGAACCAGTCGCGGGCGGTGCGCAGGAGGTGCTTGCGGGCCACGGTGTGGCCGTGCAGGGACACGCCCCAGACCTTGGTGCTGGAAAAGAGCCGGGGCATCTGTTCGCACAGCGCGGCATGGGACAGTTCGCGCAGCACGTCCAGGCGATGGGAAGGCTGTCTTGGCGAGACGAAAACATGGGTGCGGGTGTCGGGGTTGGACCAGCCTTCGGCGATTTCGGCGTCCGAGGGCATCTCCTCGACGCTCCAGGTCAGGCTTCCTCGGATCGTGGCGATGGCGTCTTCCAGGCAGGGCACGGCAAACCTCGCGGCGGGTGGTTGGGGCCGGGCGTCCGGAGCGGGACGAAGGCAGGCCGGCGCGCAGCCGGCAACGGCGGCCGGGCCCGGGATCGGCCGCAACGTGGCCGGTGCTTTGGGGAACGCGGCCCGGGCCGGACCTCGCGTCGCCTTCCAGAAAACAACGTGCTGTTTTCCGGGGAGGGCGACCGGTGCGGCGCATCCTCCCGGTTTGGGCCAAGGCCCAGGACTGAAAGACGCCGCGAGGCCGGACAACCGGGCCGCGCCGGAATGAAGGACGGGTCAGCCGAAGGTTATTCGGCGACCTTGCGCCGTCTCTCCCACAAGCGCATGTCTTTCATTTTTTTGCGGCGTTCCCGCTGCAGCGACTTGGCGGCCAGCGGGGCGCCCTTTTTGTAGCCGTATTTGGCCCGGTATTCCTCAGGGGTGAGGTTGTGGGCCGACAGATGCTTCTTGGTCAGCACCTTGAAGGATTTGCCGCATTCCAGGCAAACGACGCTCGATTCCTTGACCGCCTTGGCCGGGTCCAGGGCCGGGGTTGCGGGTTCGGCCGGAGCGGCCTCCGCTTCCGCTGCGGCCTGGATGCCCGCCGCAACATTGCGGAGCATCGAGGTGATCTCGTCGTCGGTCATGGTTCTGACCGAAGCCTGGGCCTTGACGATCTCCAAGGCGGCTTTCAAGTATTCTTCCATTTGCATCTCCTGCTGATGACTTTCCGACCCCATAAGATAGGTAAAGCCGAATTGCAACAAATTTCATGCAATACAGGAGTGGATCGTTCTACAAGCAACGCAGCGCCAAACTTCTGCGTCACGCCTCCCGTTCGCCATGGTACAAGAGGGTCAGCACGGTGATGTCGTCGGCCTGTTCGGCCTCGCCGGCGTATTCGGTTACGGCCTGCATGACGGCGACGTCCAGTCCTTCAGGCGACTGGCCGGCGGCTTGGGTGAGGACGACCTGGAGACGGTCCGTGCCGTAGAGTTCCTGGGCCGGGTTCTGGGCTTCGGTGACGCCGTCGGTGAAGGCGAAGATTTTTTCCCCGGGAGCCAGGGTCACCGTGCCCGTGCGGTAGACGCTGTCCTCCATGATGCCGAGGAACAGGCCGCGCGGCAGGGGCAGCCAGGACACCGTCCCGTCCGGGGCGATGCGGGCCGGGGGATTGTGCCCTGCGTTGGAGAAGGTCAATTCGCCGGTGGTGCAATCGAGGATGGCCAGGAACATGGTGACAAAGAGCATGGATTCGTTGTCCACGCACAGTTCCCGGTTGACCTTGCGAAGGATCTCGGCCGGGTCGGACTCCTGTTCGGCGATGCCTTTGACCAGGGTCTTGGTCACGGCCATGAACAGGGCCGCCGGCACGCCCTTGCCCGACACGTCGCCGACCAGCACGAGCAGCTTGTCCGGGCCAAGCAGGAAAAAGTCGTACAGATCGCCCCCCACTTCCCAGGCCGGCACGAGGTCGGCGTGCAGGGAAAAGGCTTCGATGTCCGGGAAGGGCGGAAATTTTTTCGGCAGAAAGCTCATCTGGATGGTGCGGGCGATCTTGAGCTCGGACTCCAGCCGTTCCTTGGCCTTGGTGGTGGCGGTCAGGTCGGCGATGTAGTCGCGAAGGGCCAGTCGCATCTGCTCAAACGACCGCGACAAGGCTCCCACTTCGTCCCTGCCGGCGGCCACGGGCACCGGAGTGTCCAGATTGCCCCGGGCGATCAGGGAAGCGGTGTCGGCCAGCCGGGACAGCGGCCGGGTGATGGCGGCGGCGATGCCGGCTATGACCAGGAGCAGCGCGGTAAAGCCCACGCCGCCGAGGATGGCCACCTCCCGGCCCAGGTGGCGCAGGTCGGCGAACAGCTCGTCGTCCGGCACGATCACACCCATGGACCAGCCCGTGGACGGCATGGGGGCGAAGGCCAGCCAGGCCGGCTTGCCGAGCACGAAGTCCGGGAGCCTGGCGAAGCCTTCCTCGCCCCGGGTCATGCGGCGGCCGATGGCGCGCAGTTCCGGGGCGGACTGGGCCTCGGCCAGGCTGAAGATGCTTTCGCGCATGATGAGCCGGTTGTCGGGGTGGGAGACGAACACGCCGTTGCGGCTGATGAGAAACGCATAGCCCGAGTGGTACATGGAGATCCGCGACACCTGCTTGCGCAGCCAGTCCAGGGAGACGTCGGCGGTGATCACGCCGAGCAGGCCCGCTCCCTGCGCCTCGGGCTGTCGGATGGGCGCGCTGAAGGTGGTCATGACGATGTCGCCGCCGGATTCGTCGAAATAGGGCTCGCTCCAGACCGGTCGCCCCAGTTCCTTGGGGATGAGGTACCAGTTCTCCAGCTCGTAGTATTCCTCGTAGCCCAGGGACACCCGGGCGATGCCTCCGTCCTTGCGGCAATAATACGGGGCGAAGCGGGGCAGTCCGGCGAAGGCGCCGGGTTCGAAGGCGGCGGCCGCGCCGTAGACGTCGGGGTTGGTTCGCAGGAAATCGACCAGGGAGGCTTCCAGTTCGGCGGCCGGGGGCAGGGCCTTCCCCAGCCGGTCGGCCAAAAACAGCGGCACGCGCTCGGCTCCGCTAAGCGGCCCTTCCAGCCGGGCCACGGCCCCGCGCAGCAGGCTTCGGGCGTTGTCGCGCACGCCCCTAAGGATCAGGGCCTTGGAGGAGTGGTAGTAATCGGCGAAGGCGGCCGCGAAAATGATCGTGGCGCTGGTGAGGATGGACACCGCCAGGCGAAAGGCCAGTCCGCGCGGCCGGGTCAGGTCAGCGAAGCGGGACATGAAACACCTCGAAGTCCGGGACGGTGGGGGCGAGTCCGGCCTGGCCCAGGGCCTTGGCCGCAGCCTGGTAGCGCTGCCGGGTGAGGTCGCCCAGGGGATCGCCCGGGCCGGTCATGACCCGGCGCAACTGGTCGAGCATCCACTGCTGGTGCATGCGGTTGGTGGGCAGATGGGCAGCCGAGACATGGCTCATGACGATGTCCAGGGCTTCGTCCGGGTGGGCGAAGGCGTAGCTCCAGCCCTCGATGGAGGCCCTGGCCACGGCCCGGCACAGCTCGGGGTCGTCGCGGACCGTGTGCTCCAGGGCGTAGAGGCCGTCTTCGGGCAGGTCGAGGCCGTAATCGGCCATGGCGAACACGGTGAGTTCGTCCGGGTCGAGCCCGGTATTTAAGATGGCGTGGTATTCGTTGTAGCGCATGGCCGAACAGGCGGCCACGCCGCCGCGCAGGAACAGGTCCACGGTAAAACCCTGGGGCACGGTGGTCACGGCCACGCCGTGGCGACGAAAAAACGTGTCCGTGGCCTGACGGAATTCCGGCCCCCAGACGCTGACCCGCCGGCCGTGCAAGTCCTCGGGCCGGGCAATGCCGTCGGCCTTTTTCGCGATGAGCAGCAGGGTGGAGTGGGGCACGAACTGGGCCAGGTTGACCAGCGGCAGGCCGGCGGCGCGCTCCATGATGGCCGTGGTCAGGAAGAACGTCCCGAATTGGGCCTTCCCCTCGCGAAGCAGCCGCGAAGGCGGTTGCCCCGGCCCGCCGCGCAGGATGGCCATGTCCACGCCCTGGGCGGCATAGAACCCCTTGGCCAAGGCGACATAGTAGCCGGCGAACTGGGCTTGGGGTTCCCATTGGGGAATAAGCGTCGCTTTTTTGAGCGCCCCGGCCGCCCCGGCCGCCCCGGCCGACACGACAGACCCGGGCAGGGCCAGGGCGAAAAGCACCCCGGCCAGCACGGTCCACACGACGCAGTGCGGCCATTTTCCCTGGAACATGGGCTATCCCGTACCGTTTTCGCACTCTCTTGCAAAGGGGGCGGGCCGGCCGGGCCGAGGGTTTTGCGGCAGGAAACGGAAAAATTTCCCCGGACTGCGTCTCAGGTTGCGCGCTTTCGGGAGCGCGCCGCAGCAATGGCCGTGCCCAGCACCACGGCCAGGGCCACGTATTGGGACGTGGACAGGCCGTTATAGAGGCCGCGAATGGCGTCGCCGCGCCAGAATTCCAGCACGAAGCGCAGGGCGGCGTAGCCGGTCAGATAGCAGGCGGTCAGCCGTCCGGGCGGCAGGTTTCGGCTTCTGGACAGCAGCATCAGTCCGGCGAACAGGGCCAGGTTGCCAACGGTCTCGTAGAGTTGGGAGGGATGCACCGGCAGCGAGGCCACGGCCCCGTCCGGCAGCAGGCCAAGGGACCGGTGCTGCAAAAAGGCCGGGGAGCCGGCCGGAAAGCGCACGCCAAGGAGCCCGTCGCTGGGTGCGCCAAAGCAACAACCGCCGAAAAAGCAGCCCAGCCGGCCAAAGGCATGGCCCAGGGGGGCGTAGAGGCACACGGCGTCGAGCAGCGGCCAGGGGGAGAGCCTGGCCAGCCGGCAGCCGGCGTAGAGCCCGCCAAACACCGCCAGCGCGCCGCCGTAAAAGACCAGCCCGCCGGAGGCGACAAGCCCCCAGGTGAGCCGGCCGGCGGCCACGGCGTCCTGGACGATGGGGATGGCCCGGGCCCCGAGCAGCCCGAGCGGCAGGGCCAGCAGGAGGATCAGGCGGTAGCGGGACCGGTTCGGATTATCCGCCAATTCGCGCAGGGCGAAGGCGCAGACCAGGGCCAGCCCGGTCAGGGACAGGATGAGATACCCGGCTTCGAGGATGGCGAAGGCGCTTATACCCGTGGCCCGGGACAAGAGGAAGGCGAGGAAAGCGCCCATGGCGAGGAAACGGCCCGGCTACTTGCCGCCGCACTCGAAGCAGGAGCACTTGGTGCCCAGGCAGCCGCAGGAGGCGATTTCGCAGCAGCTCGCTCCCGAGGCGGCGTCGGCGAAAGCGGCGTAGGACTCGCCCGGCGTGGCCCGGGCAAAGGCAAAAAGCGAACCGGCCAAAAGCAGGCAGACGGTGGCGGCGGCGACCAGGGCGCGTTTCATGACGGACCTCCCAAACGTGATTGCGCCGCCCCTTGTACGTGAAGGCCGAAAGCGGCGCAATATCCCTTGTCCGGCCCAAGGGAGCCGGGGCTCGACCGCACCCGGGCCTCAGGCCTGGGCCGGGGTGAGAAAGGCCGGTCGCCCCTGGGGAAAAAGCGCCTCCCACAGGGCGGCCGAGGACCGGGGGATGGCGACGAGGACGTCCTCGACCCGGGCCACGTCCCGCTCCAGATCCGCGCCCAGGGCCGCGAGCACGGCGCTTTGCGCCGGCCATTGGGCGGCCTCCTGGGGCGTGGGGCCGGCCAGCTTTCCGGCCTCGCCGATGAGGATGACATGGGGCTCGGGCGCGTCCACGATGGCGGCGATCTCCTCCAGCAGGGGGCTGGAATCTTCGCAGCCGTAGCTGCCCGGGCCGCAGGCATGGGCGTCGAGCCAGAACACGGCCGGCCCGGCCAGCCGGGGCAGCAGGCGGGGCAGCATTTCGCGGCTGTCGCCGGCAAGCGGCAGGATGCCCTTGCGCCCGGACAGGCGCTCATGGGCCGCCTCGGCGAGGGCCGGATCGGCTTCCAGGGTGATGACGGTGTCAAAGAGGTCCCCGGCGGCCAGGGCCGAGTCGCCGGCGGCGGTGCCGGTTTCGACGAGGATCTTGAACTTGCCGGTCTTCTTGAGGGCCTCAAGCAGGGCCTTGGGCGCTCTGGTGGCTGTGGTGCTCATGGCGGCCGCTCCTTCAGTTGAATTTGAGTTGCAGGTGGATGGTGGCGGACCCGTCCTCGAAGGAGATGTTTTGCAGCAGGCTCTGACGGTTGACGGTGTAGGTGTCGGGCGGGTGGACGTCCACCCGGGTGACGTCCTTGCGCCCGAGCTTTATGGGAACGCGTTTGCCGCCCACCTTGAACAGGATCTCCGTCCCGTTTTGGTACCAGAAATAATAGGTACGATTCTCGGTGAAGTAAAAGGGCGGTTCATACGTCGGCACATCCCGGGCCAGCGGCTTTTCCAGGGCCATGTCCAGGCGGTAGATGTCCGGGGCCACCTTGACCAGGTTGATGGCGGTCATGGCGTAGCGGCCGGTG
>JBKICS010000024.1:0-6151 GCA_046567015.1 Acidobacteriota bacterium
GAAAGCCGTCCGCACCCCTTCCGATCGGCCTGCCCGCCGGGCTCAGTCTGTTTTTTCCGTCTGCTTCCTGTCTCTGTAAATTTTAATTTTCATATCCGCGTAGATGACGTGATCGATCAGCCAGTGCTTTATGAATTCTTGCACATCTTTCGGATCGATTTTGACACGATGGAACAGACCTTCCTGGTACTGCTTCACCCGGGACTTGAGCTCGAGATGCTCCAGCTTGTGCTTGGAAAGCTCCGGATAACGGATCTGCCCCATATACTGTTCTTCGTTAAGAAAATGCACGACCGTGTACTCACGCAGTTCATGGAAGCATTTCTGCATCATTTCCCGGTCAGCAGATTTGACCGAGGCGATCAGGGCATTGGACAGGGCGAGCAGCTTCTTGTGCTCGGCGTCAATCGCTTCGATGTTCAATGAGAGGCTGTCGTTCCATTCGAGCGGCTTCATGTTTCCCCCCTTCCTTCTCCGTCACAGTGAGCCCAGCAAACCTGCGGCCATGGGGAACACGGAAAAACCTGCTAGGCGAACTCCTCCAGCTCGCATCCCTTTCCCCTGAAATATCAACCGATCTCGTCCGCGATTTCCCGCGCGGCCGTCACCGGGCTTGCCGCCTTGGTGATGGGTCGGCCGACGACGATGTAGTCGGCCCCGGCCTTGACGGCGGCAAGGGGCGTGGCCGTGCGGGTCTGGTCGTCGCGGGAGCTCTCCAGCGGCCGGATGCCGGGGGTGACGATCAGCGGCCTGGGACCGATGGTCTTGCGCAAAAGGGCCGTTTCCAGGGGCGAGCAGACGATGCCGTCGGCTCCGGCGGCAAGCGAGCTTTCGGCCCGAAGCCGGACCAGCTCGGCCAGCGTGCCGGCAAAACCCGACTGGCCCAGCTCTTCGTGGCCAAGGCTGGTCAGCACCGTGACGGCCAGGATCTTGGTTGCGCCCTTGGCCCTGGCGGCGGCGGCCACCACTTGCGGATAGCCGTGCACCGTGGCCAGGGCGATGTCGTGGCTGGCCAGCTGGGCCGTGGCCAGGGCGACCGTTTGCGGGATGTCGTGGAACTTGAGGTCGAGCATGACCTTGAAGCCGCGCTTGGCCAGGGCGTCGCAGACGGAAAAGCCGGCATCGAGAAACAGTTGCAGCCCGACCTTGAAGAAATCCACTTGCGGGGCCAGCGTATCGGCCAGAGCCAGGGCCTGCGCGGCGGTGGGGACGTCCAGGGCCACGATGAGGCGCTTACGGGGCGGGTGTTGTGCGGTCATGGCGGTAGGGGTGGGTTAGAGTTTGGCGTAGCGTTCGAGGCGTTTTTTATAGGCCAGGATACCGTCGACCATGCCCCGGGCCAGGGCCTGCATGTAGGCGTCGGAGGCCAGGCGCTTGGCGTCCTCGGGATTGGTGATGTAGCCCAGTTCCACCAGCACGGCCGGCATGTTGGCCCCGATGAGCACGAAAAACGGGGCTTCATGGGGGCCCCGGTCGCGGGTGGAATAGCTGCCGCGAATGCCGCCGATGGCCCGTTTCTGGACGAACCCGGCCAGATCCTTGGATTCGGCGGTCTTGGCCGAGAGCATGAGGTCGGTGAGGATGGCTTGCAAATCGCTGATCTTTTTCTGGGACGCGGCGTTTTCCCGGGCCGCCACCCGCACGGCGTCGCGGGAGTTGGCCAGGTTGAGCGAATACGTCTCCAGGCCCGAGGAGCCGGCGTCGCCGTGGGCGTTGCAGTGGATGGAGACGAACAGGTCCGCGCCCTTGGAATTGGCCATTTCGGTGCGGGTTTCCAGGGGGATGAAGGTGTCGGTGGCCCGGGTGTAGACGACGTTGAAGCCTTTTTTCTGAAGCGCTTCACCGAGAATGCGGCCAAAACGTAGATTCACGTCCTTTTCCGTCAGGCCGCCCAACCCCTGGGCGCCGGGATCCTTGCCGCCGTGGCCCGGGTCGATCATGACCGTGCGCACGGACAGGCCGAGCTGTTCCACCAGATTGGCGGCGTTTTTTTTCGCCGATTCCGACGGTCGCAGGTTCGAACCGGGCGTGGCCGGCAGGGGCGGCGGCATGGCCGGGGCCTTGACCTCCCGGGCCGGGGCGTCCTTTTTGGGGGGCGACGCCTCGGCGGTCTGGGTCTTGGGCGCGGCCTTGTCCGCGTCGATGGAAAGGACCACCCGGAAAGGGTCGGCCTCGGCATGGATCTCGTAGTGGCCGAGGCTTTCCAGCTCCAGCACCACGCGCACGGTCTCCGGGGTGAAGTAGCCGGCCCGGAGCCTGGACACCGGTCCTTTGGCAAAACGGTGTTCGGTGGCGGTTTTCGCGTTGGTGCGGGTGTTGTCGAGGTCGATATAGAGGAGTTTGACCGCTTCGCCGTTGGCCCGCTTCTGATCGAGGATCTGATAACGGTAGGCGGTTTCGCGCGTCAGGGTCAGGGTCAGCCGGCTGCCGGCGGCGGTTTGCTCCAGGGCGGTTTTGGACAGGACGGCCGGCCGGGCCGAGGTGGCCGGGGCCGGACCCGAGGCCCTGGCGGCAGCCGCCTTGGCCGACGCAGGGGCTTTGGCCTTGGCTGGTTCGGGAGCTGCCGTCTTGGCTGGTTCCGGAGCCGCCGCCTTGGCCGGCTCGGGGGAGGCCGCCTTGCCCGTATCCGCCGCAGCCGGCGTGTCCGGGGGGGTGTCCGCGAAGGCGGCCAGGAATTTCTTGGCCTGGGCGGCCATGTCGCCCTTGCGGTACTTCTTGAGAATGGTTTCGAGATCGGCCTTGGCCTCGGCCGGGCGCTTGAGCTTTTCGGCCAGGATGACCGCCCGGCGCAACAAGGCGTCGTCGGCCCAGGCATGGGTGGGGAAGTTCCTGGCCAGCCGCTGGTAGAGGGAGGCCGCAGCCTCGTAATCGGCGTCCAGAGCAGACCGCCGGGCCAGCTCGGCAGTGGACCAGGCCTGGTAATACAGCGCCTTGGCCGCAAGCGACGTGTTGCCGCCGGCCTTGGCCAGGGCGGCGAAATCCCCCTCCAACGCCTTCCACAAATCGCGCCGGCCGGTGGAGCCGGGATCTTTGCGCAGGGCGTCGAACCGGGCCACATCCTGGTCGAACGCGCCTTGGGAAAGGCCCGCCAGGACCGCTCCCGGCGTCAACAGAAGGGCCAGGGCCAGCGCCAGGGCCGCCCCGGCCTGTCTGAGTGCGGCAAGTGCTCTCACGCCGCCTGCCTACTCGACGGTGACGCTTTTGGCCAAGTTTCGGGGCTGGTCCACGTCCTTGCCCAGATAGTCGGCCATCTCGTAGGCGAAAAGCTGGAGCGCCGGCAGCATGAAGAAGGTGGACAGCGGCCCCCAGCCGGCCGGCACCTCCCAGGGATGGTCCACGTCCAGGTCGGCCCCGGCGTTGGTGAGCGAAATGATCTTGCCGCCCCGGGCCTGGACTTCCTGGAGGTTGGACTTGACCTTGGGATAGAGCCCGTCCACCGGAGCCAGGGCGAAGGTGGGGAACTTGGGATCGATCAGCGCGATGGGTCCGTGCTTCATCTCGCCGGCGGCGTAGCCCTCGGCGTGGATGTAGGAGATTTCCTTGAGCTTGAGCGACCCTTCCAGGGCCATGGGATAGTAGATCCCCCGGCCGAGATAGAGGAAACTCTTGGCCTCGGCATAGACCCGGCACAGTTCCCGGGCGCGCTCCCGCATGCCGGGCAGGGCGGCGTCGAGCTCGGCCGGCAGGGCTTCCAGGGCCGGCAGGCAGTGCTTGGCCGCATCCTCCGGCAGCACGCCCCGCTTGCGGCCAAAGGCCAGGGCCATGAGCGTGAGCAGGGTCAACTGGGAGCACATGGCCTTGGTGGAGGCCACGGAGATTTCCGGGCCGGCCTGGGTGTAGAGCACCACGTCGGCCTCGCGGGCCACGCTCGAACCCACCACGTTGCACAGCCCGATGACCTTGGCGCCCCGGGCCTTGGCCAGATGGATGCCGGCCAGGGTGTCCGCCGTCTCGCCGGACTGGCTGATGGCCACCACCGTGTCGCCGGGGCCGAGGATGGGGTTGCGGTAGCGCAGCTCGGAGGCGATCTCCACCCGGGTGGGGATGCCGGCCCACTGCTCAAGCAGGTACATGCCCCACAGCCCGGCGTGGTACGACGTGCCGCAGGCCACGATAAAAAGCCGCTCCGGGGCCGGGAACTCTTCCAGTTCCGGCAGCACGGCCCGGCCCGTGGCCCGGTCCACCCGACCGGCCAGGCAGTCGGCGATGACGCGCGGCTGCTCGAAGATTTCCTTGAGCATGAAGTGCTTGTAGCCGCCCTTCTGGGCCGCGGCCACGTCCCAGGAAATGTGGCGTACTTCCTTTTCGACGGGGGCCAGGGTGGCGGCGTCCATGACCTGCCAGGAGCCGGCGTCGATGCGCACCATTTCGCCGTCGTCGAGGAAGACCACTTCCCGGGTGTAGGGCAAAAAGGCCGGGATGTCCGAGGCCAGGAAATTTTCGCCCACGCCGACGCCCAGGACCAGGGGCGAATGCTTGCGCGCGGCATAGAGCATGCCCGGATTGTCGTGGCTGACCACCACGATGGCGTAGGAGCCCTCGACCCGGGACAGGGCCTTGGACACGGCCTCGGCCAGGGAGCCTTCTTCCTTGAGATACAGACCCACGAGCTGGGCCAGAACCTCGGTGTCGGTCTCCGAGACGCAGCGCACGCCGGCGGCGGCCAGTTCTTTTTTCAGCTCCTGGTAATTCTCGATGATGCCGTTGTGGACCAGGGCGATGGCCCGGGCGGCGTCGAGATGGGGGTGGGCGTTTTTCTCGGTGGGCAGGCCGTGGGTGGCCCAGCGGGTGTGGCCCACGCCGGAGGTGGCCAGATAGATGTTCTGGGCGGCAAGCTTGGCGTCCAGGTTGCCGAGCTTGCCTTCGGCCTTGACCGAGACAAGTTCCTTGCCGTGGAGAAAGGCCACGCCGGCCGAGTCATAGCCTCGGTATTCCAGGCGCTTGAGTCCTTCGATGATGACCGGGACCGCCGGCCGATGTCCGCAATATCCGATAATGCCGCACATGAATTGTTCTCCTGCCGCGCCGCAGGCGCTTGCCGCTTCTCGGCTGTGCCCGCGCCCTGCCGCCATGGCCGGACGCAGGCCCATGCCGTGCTGTAGGGACGTTTAGCCCGGCTTGCCGCGTGATGCAACCAGGTGGTTGGCGCAAGGAAAGCCTGGTAATTTCATGGGTAATTTTGACACGCAACAGTCAACTGTGAAATTATGACCCACTACGGCTTTTTCCCCGGACAAAAAGCCTCAAACCGAGCAATCTATTGATATAATAAAACAAACCAAACGCTCCACGGCATTGCGACAGCCGTGTCACAAACGAAAGTGTGTGCAGGAGTCCCACGCTCTGCCCCAGACCTCCGATGCGAAATTCCAATCAGCTGTTTTCATGAATTTTTTTTTAAGGGCCGATACTTGCTTAAGGGGCGCAACCCCAATCGAGCGAAAAGACGAGTGGTTTTTTCCGGTTGCGCCGGCACGCGGCAGCGGACACCGCCGCCCAGGTCGTCGCGTTTTTGGGGATGACTGGGTGTTTCGCTTCCCTTGGACCCGGAGGCGCGACGCCTTGGCGTAAACGCAGACGCATGGCGGGAGGGTTTTTCGAAGCGGATCAACCAGAAACGGTGGGGGGACACGATGACACTGGCTATCTTGATCGCCATTTCCTTGATGTGGTTACCTGTGGCCTTGCTTTTTCTCGGCTACGGCGAAGCAAAAGGCACAGGGGCCATCTGCGCCTTTGTCGGCATCTGCGTCGTTCTCGGCGCGTTCATCAATGCCATCCAGAACGACGCTTTCACGGCGGGTCTGCTTTTCGCTCACGGTCTGCTCTATTGCACCGTGGCCTATGCACTGCTGGCCGGCCTGGAGAGCATGCACTCCGTCGGCAACGTCAGTCTGACGGTGGCCATCGTATCCTTCATCTACATGATGATGTATTATCATGTGAAGGGAAGCAACTATTTCACCCTGGCCTGCGCCGGCTATACCGTGCTGACCCTGGAAGTCTGGCTCAACGCCTACGGCAAGCTCTCGGGTAAAATCCTGGCTTGGTCGCTCATCATCTGGGTGCCCATTGGCCTTTACATTCCGGCGTTTTTGTTGCTTGCTGGAAAGCCACTGCCTTTCTAACGTTCGTGTGGCCCACGGCCCGG
>JBKICS010000024.1:6161-12792 GCA_046567015.1 Acidobacteriota bacterium
CGTCGGTTGACAGAACCGTTTGTTGTGAGGGGTTTGCATTCATTTTCGGAGGAGGGAATCATGAAACGTCTGATGCTTTTGATCGTGGCGGCCGCCCTGGTGATGACGGCCGCATTCCGCGCCGAGGCAGCCACCGAGGTGCGGATGACGGGCGACGCGTTGGTGTACGGCGACTTTTTCCAAAACAGAAACTTCACCGGCTGGAACAACGCCTACTGGACCAGTGAAGCCGCCACCATCCAGCACGCCGGCACCCGGACGGCCGACAGCTTCGTGATCTGGGAACGCTTCCGTCTGCGGACCGACTTCATCGCCAACGAGGCCGTGAAGTTCCGCCTGGGCATGAAGGTCCAGGACACCTGGGGTCATGGCACCCTCACCGCCGCCAACCCGACGGTGTCCATCACGGTCTACCAGGCCTACCTCGCCTTCAAATGGCCTGGCTGCGACATCTCCATCACCGCCGGTCTGCAGCCGGCCGCCCTGCCGCAAAGCTCGTTTTTTGCCGGCAGCCTCATTTATGACGAGAACCTCTCGGCCCTGTTCGTCACCGGTTCGCTTATCGACGACCGGCTGGGCTTCCTGCTGGGCTACGTGCGCACCATCTCCAGCGACCGCACCTATGCCCCGACCACCACTTCGGTGTACTCCAACGAGGAAGGCTACGTCCTGGCCCTGCCGATCACCCTGCCCGGCTTCAAGGCCGTGCCTTGGGCCCTGTTCGGCGTCGGCGGCAAGGGCGGCCACTACTTCACCGAGGCCGGTTGGGCCGAAGGCCTGATCTCCTCCGGCATCCTGACCGTCTCCCCGGCCGGCTGGAAGAACAACTTCATCACCGCGCTTTGGGCCGGCACCACCCTGGAAGTCACCGCGCTTGATCCCTTCAAGTTCTACGGCGACGTGATCTGGGGCCAGCACGGCATGAACGAGTACCAGAAGAACGTGCGCAACGGCTGGTTCGTCGACGCCGCCGCCGAATACACCGGTTGGGACGTGCTGACTCCCCAGGCCTTCGGCTTCTGGTCCACCGGCGAAGACAGCTCCACCCGCAACGGTTCCGAGCGCCTGCCCTTCTTCTTCCCCGGCCGCTTCGACGACACCGCCATCTCCCAGAACGCCGGCGGCACCCAGTCCTGGAACGCCGGCAACAGCTTCCTGTTCGACGGCGGACAGGAGCTGGTCAAAGGCTCCAACATGGGCATCTCGCCCGTGGGCGCCTGGGGCTTCGGCGCCTCGCTCAACAACGTCACCTTCATGGAGAAGCTGAGCCAGCGCCTGACGTTTGCCTTCGTGCACGGCAACAACTCGTCCAAGGCCATCCGCTACGCCAACACGGTCCTCGGTTCCAACCCCATCTTCGTCATGGGCCGCGACCTGACTGCGGATGAATGGGTCATGGGCCTCAACTTCGACTCCAAGTACCAGATCTACGACAGCCTGGCGTTTATCGTGGAAACCGGCTGGGCCCATCCCAGCTCCTTCCAGCGGAGCGTCTGGGGCCGTCGCCTGGCCAACAAAGCCGAAGACGCCTGGAAGGTGTCCTTCGGCCTCAAGTACACCTTCTAGCAAACGCCTCCAGCAAACCGACGCCAAGCCGGAGCCCCAGCCAGGGCTCCGGCTTTTTTTGGGCGATCCGCCGGCCGGCGCGCCCGGTCCGGAGCGGGAGGCCCCGGCCGAGCTCTCCGCAGCCTCGCCCACAGCCCGAACCGCCAGCCGCCCGGTCGTTGCCAACGACCGCCGCCTACGCTACCGTCGCGCCCATGAGCAACGATCATCCCCGAGCCCGGCACGACCTGGAATTCATTCCCTTTGACCACGAGGGCCAACCCACCATTCTGGTGCGCGACCGCCTGGAAATCGTGCCCTGGGGCACCGGCATCCCCCAGGGGCTCTTGCCTGTGCTGGCCCTCATGGACGGCCGCAAGTCCCTGGCCGACGTCGCCGCCGCCGTCACCGAGGCCCAGGGCGGCCGGCTGGTCACGGCCGAGGACGTCTCCGGGCTGGTGGCCCAGCTGGACCAGGCCGGCCTGATGGATTCCCCGGCCTACCGCGAACGCAAGGCCGCCATTGCCGCCGATTTCGCCGCCGCCCCGGTGCGGCCCACGGTCTTCGCCGGCCAGGCCTATCCCGACACGGCGGCCGATCTGGCCGCCTACTGCGACGCGGTCCTGGCCGAGGCGTCCGAGGCCGGGCAACCCGAGGCCGCGCCCCTGGCGATCATCGCCCCGCACATCGATCCCGAGGCCGGCCGGGCCGGCTACGCCGCCGCCTATGCCGCCATCCGGGGCACGGCGCCAAGGCGCGTCATCGTCCTTGGCGTCGGGCATCAGCTCATGGCCGGGCTGTATAGCCTCACCGACAAGCCCTTTGCCACGCCCCTTGGCGACGTGGCCACGGACGGCGCGGCCGTGGCCCGGTTGCGCCAGGCCGGGGCCGGCTGCCTGGACCCGTCCGAGCTGGGGCACAAGGCCGAGCACTCCATTGAATTTCAGGCCGTTTTCCTGCGCCATGCCCTTGGCGACGCGCCCTTTGCCCTGGTGCCGATCCTGTGCGGCTCGCCGGTGGGGGTGCTGCCCGAAGCCTCGCGCCAGGCCTTTCTGGACGCGGCTGGACCGTTTCTGGCCGAGCTTTCCGCCCTGGCCCGGGAACCCGGTACGCTTCTCGTGGCCGGGGTGGATTTCTGCCATATCGGCGGCAAGTTCGGCCATGCCGAGCCGGCCGAGTCCCTGGAAGACGCCGCCCTGGCCCATGACCGGGCGCTCTTGGCCGCCCTGGCCGCCGGCGACCCCGAGGCCTTCTGGGCCGAATCGGCCCGGGTCGAGGACGCCTACAACGTCTGCGGGCTCACCGCCCTGGCCACCCTGGCCGAGGTGCTGCCGCCGGCCTCCATGCTGCTTTTGGGCCACGACATTATGCGCGAAGCCGCCACCCTCTCGGCCGTGACCTTTGCCGCAGCGACGTTTACGGGCCGATGACCGCGCCGCTGGTTTTTGATCGCCTGCTCGTCGAAGCCTCTTCGCGCAGCCGGGCCGAGATCGGCTATTGCCTGCGCGCCGGGCACAAGCGCCGCTGGCTCGACCACGACCTGCCGGCGGAGCTGTTCGAGAAGATGCTGCGTGAGTTGGTTTCGGTCACGGAAATCCGTTTCCACGGCTGGGGCGACCCCCTGGCCAATCCGGAAATCCTGGCCATGCTGGCCGCCGCCAAGCACACCGGGGCGCGCACGGTGCTGGTCACCGACGGCAGCAAGCTCACCGACGAACATGCCTCGGGGCTGGTGCGCGACGACATCGACGCCGTGGTCTTCCCCCTGGCCGGGCTCACCGAGGACACCAATTTCCGCCGGCGCGGCACCAGCCTCTACGCCGTCCTGGCGGCCATCGACCGCCTGAACACGGTCAAGGCCGTGCACCAGTCCAGCCTGCCGGAGATCCGGGTGCGCTACAGCCTGACCCGGCCTGGGCTTGCCGCCGAACTCGATGCTCTGCCGCGGTTCCTGGCCGGCCTCGGGGCCGCAGCCGCCTCGATCCGGCCGCTGTCCTACGCCACCTGCCCGGAAACCGAATACGACACCCTGGTGCCGGGCGATCAGGCCGCCTTCGACGCCGTCTCCACCCGGCTGCGCAAGGTGGCCGCGGCCGCCGCGAGCCTTGGCGTGCGCCTGGACAGCCGGCTGGTCCACGGCGGCCAGAGCCGCTTTCGCTGCCCGGACACGCCGGGCTCGGCGCTTTTCATCGCCGCCGACGGATCCGTCAGCCCCTGTCCGCTGCGCAACGTCCCCATCCCGGACCCGGCCAGCTACCGTTTCCATGGCCGCGACATCCCCTTCCCCCGTGACGTGCGCGGCAACCTGCACACCGACACCCTGGCCGCCATCTGGAACGCCCCAGCCTACGGCGACTTTCGCTTCTGCCACGACACCGACACGCCCCCGGCCGGCTGCGCCGACTGCTGGCGCTCGTTCTGGGTGGATGTGGCGTAATGGAATAATTGGGGCGTAGCCCCGAACCCCGCTGTGGATCTCAGGCCCCTGGCCCCCCGAACGGGAATACGACCGCGCAGTCCATCCGCAACGTTTTCTCGCGGGATTGGCTTGACGCGCCTTGGCGAAATCACTACACCCGCATATCAGGATATCTTGATATGCTCATTAACGACGACGCCACCCCACTCCCCTGGTTCAAGGCCCTGGCCGACGAGACACGTCTGCGGCTCGTGCGCGTGCTCTCGCGCCATGAGCTGTCGGTCGGCGAAATCACCAGCGTCCTCGACATGGGGCAGTCGCGCGTGTCGCGACACCTCGCCATACTCGTCGGCTGCGGGCTGCTGACCAGTCGCCGGGAAGGGGCCTGGACTTTCTACAGCGCCACCAACTCCGGCCGACAAGCCCAATTCCTGACCTGCCTGGCCCCCTTTCTCGACGCCGCCGGGCACGACGGGGACCTCGCCGCCGTGGACGCCGTGCTGCGCGAACGCCGCCTGGAAACGCGCCGATTTTTCAACGACATCGCCTCCGATTGGGCAACGCTTCGCCGCGAAGTGCTGGGCGACCTCGATCCGGCCGAGCTGGTGCGCGCCGTCATGCCGGCAGGCGTCGCCAAGGCGGCAGACCTCGGCTGCGGCCCGGGCGATCTGCTCCCGGTCCTGGCCGAGCGTGCCGCCGCCGTCATCGGCGTCGACAGCTCGCCCTCCATGCTCGCCCTGGCCGAACGCCGCAGCCTCGGCCTCCCCGTCAGCGTGCGCATGGGCGAGCTGGAGCATCTCCCCATGGCCGACGGCGAGGCCGATTTCGCCGTCATTTGCCTCACGCTCCACCACCTGCCCGACCCGGGGGCGGCGCTGGCCGAGGCGCGGCGCGTCCTGGCCCCCACCGGCCGGCTGGTGGTCATCGATTTCACGCCCCACGAGGACGAAGCCATGCGGCGGCGCTTCGGCGACCGCTGGCTCGGCTTTTCCCGGGAGAAACTGGCTGAATGGCTGGACCGGGCCGGGTTTGCCCTGAAAGACTGGTCCACGCATCCCGTCAACAAGGGGCTTGTCGCCGCCAGAGCCGTGGCCGCGCCCCGTCAACACCCCCGTCAAGGAGATACCCATGAGCGTCAAACCGCTTGATCTGACCCTGCCCTACATGGTGGCCGACATGGCGCAAGCCGATTGGGGCCGCAAGGAAATGCAGCTGTCCGAAAACGAGATGCCGGGCCTTATGGCCGTCATCGAGAAGTACGGCAAGGCCAAGCCCCTGGCCGGCCTTCGCGTCACCGGCTCGCTGCACATGACCATCCAGACCGCCATGCTGATCAAGTGCCTGCACGCCCTGGGCGCGGACCTGCGCTGGGCCTCGTGCAACATTTATTCGACCCAGGACCACGCCGCCGCCGCCATCGCCGCCGACGGGCTGGCCGCCGTCTTCGCCTGGAAGGGCGAGACGCTCGAAGACTACTGGTGGTGCACCGAGATGGCGCTGACCTGGCCCGACGGCGCCGGCCCGGACCTGATCGTTGACGACGGCGGCGACGCCACCCTTTTCATCCACCACGGTGTCAAATGCGCCAAGGATGCCAAGGTGCTCAATGCCCCGACCGACAACAAGGAAATGAGCATCATCATGGACCGCATCAAGGCGGTCGTGGCCGCCGATGCCGGCCGCTTTGACCGCATGGCCAAAAAGATCCGCGGCGTCTCCGAGGAGACCACCACGGGCGTGCACCGCCTCTACCAGATGATGCAGGCCGGCGAGCTGCTCTTCCCGGCGATCAACGTCAACGACTCGGTCACCAAGTCCAAGTTCGACAACCTCTATGGCTGCCGCGAGTCCCTGGCCGACGGCATCAAGCGCGCCACCGACGTGATGGTGGCCGGCAAGGTCGTGGTCGTGGCCGGCTACGGCGACGTGGGCAAGGGCTGCGCCCATTCCATGAAAGGCTTCGGCGCGCGCGTGCTCATCACCGAGATCGACCCCATCTGCGCCTTGCAGGCGGCCATGGAAGGCTATGAAGTCACCACCATGGACGACGCCTGCTCCCAGGGCGACATCTTCGTCACCGCCACCGGCTGCTGCGACGTCATCACCGGCGCGCACATGGAAAAGATGCGCGACGGGGCCATCGTCTGCAACATCGGCCACTTCGACTCCGAAATCGCCGTCGCCTACCTGGAGACCACCCCGACCTGCAAAAAGAACCAGATCAAGCCGCTGGTCGACAAATGGACCATGGCCTCGGGCAACTCCATCCTCATGCTGGCCGAAGGACGGCTGGTGAACCTCGGCTGCGCCACCGGCCACCCGAGCTTCGTCATGTCCAACTCGTTCACCAACCAGGCCCTGGCGCAAATCGAACTGGCCACCAAGAAATACGAAATCGGGGTCTACACCCTGCCCAAGCACCTGGACGAGGAAGTGGCCCGCCTGCACCTGGATCGCCTCGGGGCCAAGCTCGAAACCCTGACCCCGGCCCAGTCCGCCTACCTCAACGTCGACGCGGCCGGCCCCTACAAGCCCGACCACTACCGCTACTAGTCTTCACATCCCCGCCCCCAAGGGACGCCACGGCCACGACCGTGGCGTCCCTTTTTGTATTGTGAGGAGGGAAGATGCCTCCGGCGGCCGGGAGGGGGTAACCCCCTCCCGGAC
>JBKICS010000025.1:0-3373 GCA_046567015.1 Acidobacteriota bacterium
TACGGCGATGACCGGAAGCGTCGGGTCCAGGGCCGGCGCGGCGGCCGGACCGCCGGAGCGGATGATCCGGGTCGCGGTGATGCCGTCGATCTCCGGCATCTCGATATCCATGAGCACGGCGTCGAAACGCTGCCGGGCCAGCGCCTCGTAGGCCTCCCGGGCCGAGTTGGCCACGGTGAGGCTGTGCCCCATGCGGCCCAGGTGCAGCCGGGTGACGGCGGCATTGAGCGCATTGTCTTCCACGAGCAGGATGCGCAAAACCGGCCGGCCGGCCAGGTCGCCGCCAACGCCCGGCGCGGCGGGCCGGACCACGGCGTCGGCGTTTCCCGGCAACAGGAAGACGGTGAAAGTGAAGGCGCTGCCGGCCCCTTCGCGGCTGGCCACGGAAATGCGCCCGCCCATGCGCTCGATGAGTTCCTTGGAAATGGCCAGCCCCAGGCCCGTGCCGCCGAAGCGCCGGGCGATGCTGCCCGCCCCCTGGTTGAAGCTCTCGAACAGTTCGGCCGAGCGGGCCGGGTCGATGCCGATGCCGGTATCGGTCACCGTCACGGTCAGGCCCACCCGCCCCGGCGGCGTCTCACCGGATGCAACCGGCGACACGGCCAGGGACACGGTCCCGGCGGCGGTGAATTTGACGGCATTGCCGAGCAGGTTGAGCAGCACCTGGCGCAACCGGCCGGCATCGCCCCGAAGGGCCGCCGGCACGTCCTGGGCGATGGCCACGGAAAATTCCAGCCCTTTCTGCCGGGCCGGCAGTTCCACGGCCCGGGCCGCCTCGGCCACCACCTCGCGCACGTCGAAATCGATGCGCTCCAGCACCAGCTTGCCGGCCTCGATCTTGGAAAAATCCAGGATGTCGTTGACCACGCCCAGCAAGTGGCTGGCCGATTCCCGGATGGCGGTCAAATGGCCGTGCTGCTCCGGGCTGGCCTCGCCGGCGAGCAACGCGTCGGTGAGGCCCATGACGGCATTGAGCGGGGTGCGGATTTCGTGGCTCATGACCGCCAGGAAGGCTCCCTTGGCCTGGGAGGCCTCCTCGGCCTGGGCCTTGGCCAGCTCCAGCCTGGCCTGGCGCTGTTTTTCCTCGGTGATGTCGTCAAAGGCCCAGACCACCTGGCTGGTCGGGGCTTCCGGGACCACGGCCTTTCCATGGACCCGCAGCCAGATTGCCTGGCCATCCTTGCGCCGCACCTGGCATTCCCGGCTGACGAAGCCGCCGTCCCGCAGCGCCTGGTCGATATCCTCGAGCAGGGCTTCGGAATCGGCCATGTTGCCGAACAGGCGGGCGACCTGGCTTTCGAGCAGTTCCTCGCGCCGGTAGCCCAACAACTCCGCGCCCCGGGCGTTGATCTCCGTGCACATGCCGTCGCGGGTGGTGCCCAGGCCGATCTGCGTGTTGCCGAGCACGGCGTCGCGCTGGGCCAGGGCCTGGCGCAAGGAATCCTCGGATCGGCGGCGGGTGGTGACGTCCACATAAGAAAAAACCCGGCCGATGGTCGCGCCGTCCTGGCGGATGGGTCCGCTGCGGCGCTCCAGGAACCGGCCGTCGCGCAGCTCCAGACAGGTTTCGGCCAGGGTCTCGGTATCGGCCATCACTTTGTGGAACTCGAGCCTGACCTTCTGGGACGCGACCGTCTGCTCGAGAATGGGAGCGAAGCGGGCCAGCGGATCCGTCCAGCCGGCCCAGTCGGCCGGCAGGCCCCAGAGATCCAGGAATCGCTGATTGACGGCCAGGATCTCAAAATCCGGCGCCACGGCGGACACGCAGACCACGGCCTCGGCCGTGGACTCCAAAATGGCCACATGCAGGGCCAGGTGGCGTGACAGGCTGGCCTCGGCCCGGCGTCTGGCCCCGATCTCCTCCACCAGCCGGTCGTTGGCCGCCGCCAGCTCGGCCGTACGCTCCTCCACCCGACGGGCCAGATGCGCCTGATGCTGCTCCACCTCGCTGCGGGATTCCCCCAGCCAGCGCGAGGTCTCCCGCAGCCGGGCGGCCATGGCGTTAAATGCCTCGCCCACCCGGCCCAGGGCGTCGGCGCTGTCCACGGGCACCGACTGGTCGAGGTCGCCGGCTTCCACGGCTTCCAGGGCGCTGCGCAGGGTATTGACCGGCCGCAGCACGAAGCGGTGCAGCATGAGATTGAGCGTCCCGGCCAGAAAAATGTAAGCCCCGACAACGGCCAGGGCGAAGATGGTCCAGACCTGCCCGGCCAGGGACGAGGCGTCGCTTAAGGCATAGCGCAGCCGCAGGAACCCCAGGTCGCCCCCCTTCGCGCGGATGGGTTCCACCAGGGTGGCCGTCAGCTGGTCGCCCTCGGCCGCCACGGAGAAGCTGCGCCCGCGCGGCAAACTGCCGTCGACCCCGGCCAGAGGGCCGGGGAGGCCGCCGCCGGCATCGGCCAGAAGCTGGCCGTCAGCGGAAAACAGGCTGGCCTCGACCACGCCGTCCACGTGCACCAGCCGGTCCAGGATGCCCTGGGCGGCGGCGGCGGCCTGATCCGAATGGAGCAGCGGGGCCAGGGCCTCCAGGCGATGGGCGGCAAGGACCCCGAGCAGGGTGCGGGTCCGGTTGCGGGCGGCGGCCTGCCGGTCCGCCATATACAGGTGCAGCACGCCGCCAAAGGCGGCGGACGCCGCCAGAAAGGCAAGCAGAATGGCTACATTGATTTTGATTCGCAGGGATGCGCCGCGCATGCATGATCCACCGCTTCCGCTCCGGCAGACCCCGCAGTCAAGGGATGGCTTGAAGGAGACTCGTCGCCGCGGTTGGCAGTTTGAATTTCTATATTTCTTAAAAACAATCCCGAAAGGCTGTCAAAGGCTTTCCAGTCGTCGCCTCGCTTAGCGCGCCACCCGGTTGGCGGCGTAATAGCTGGATCGCCAGTAGGGCGTAAGCAGCCACTCCTCCCGGACCCGGCCGCCGGGGGACGGGCTGTGGATGAAGCCGCCGTGGCCGTCGAAGATGCCCACGTGCAGACCGGACAGCTTGCCCGACGGCGCGAAAAAGACCAGATCCCCGGCTTGAAGCGCGTCCCTGGGCACGGGGCGACCGACCAGAAGCTGGTCCTCCGTACGGCGCGGCAGCCGGATGCCGTGGCGGGCATAGACCCATTGGACGAAGCCCGAACAGTCAAATCCCTGCTCCGGGGACTGGCCGGCGGCCCGGTACGGCGTGCCGATCAGCGACCGGGCCGTGTCCAGCACCGCCCCCCGGGCCGGGGGCAAGGGGCCGGGCTCGCGGCCGCCCCCGGTAAAGGCGCAGCCGCCGAGAAAAAGGCTCACGAGGAGCAGCACGCTGCAACGACACATGACCGGCATGATCCCGAACCTCCGCCCGGGATACAGCAAATCCCATGCCGCGCCCCGGGCCTAG
>JBKICS010000026.1:0-2733 GCA_046567015.1 Acidobacteriota bacterium
GTTTGCTGCCCGGCCCGCAGCGCGACAGCAAATCGCCGTCCAGGACGATGCCCACGACCTTGCCCGCGGCGTCGACGACCACCACCCGGCGTAGCGGCGAGGCGACCAGCTTGGCCACCACCTCGGGCAGGGCGTCGTCCGGGCCGGCGGTCGGCACATCGGTGAACATGACGTCCCGGGCTTCCTGCATGAGCCCGGCCGTGAAGCGGGGCAGGGCCTGGGCAGCCACGGGCGGCACCTTGCCGGCCGAACGCAGGATGTCGGCTCGGCTGACGATGCCGATGAGTTCTCCCGAGCCGTCCACCACCGGCAGGCGCTTGAGGCCCTTTTTGACCATGATCCGGGAGGCCTCGCGAAGGCTCAGCCGTTCGCCGATGGTCGTCGCCGGCGCGGTCATGACGTCCCGGGCAGTGAGCCCGGCGAGTCGGGATTTGGCATCCTCCCGGGCCTCCTCGGGCAGCACCCCGTAGACCGAGAGACGCGCCGTAAGTCCTCCGCGCGTCAGCAGGTCGCCGCCCGTGACCACGCCCAGCACCTTGCGCTCGGCGTCGATGACCGGCACGGCCTTGACCCCACGGGCGAGCAGCAGATCCACCACCGCGTCGAGGGGCGCGTCCGGACCCACGGCAGCCACGTCGGAAGCCATGACGTCGCGCACCCGCACCGGGCAGTGGAACCGGGCCGTCATTGTCTGACGGGCCACGAGCCCGCCCTTGATCACGGCCTCGATGCGCGGCAAAAGCGCCTCGATGCGCTCGGGGCGATCGGCGATCTCCACGATCATGGGCAGATCCTCGGAGAGGCGCAAAATCTTGGCGGTATGCACCAGACTGCCGGCCCCAAACCCCAACACGCCCCGCAACACGGTTGCGCCGGCCGCGCCATGCTCCCGGGCCAGGTCCACCAACACCTCATGGACCGGCCGGCCGTCCACGCGGTCGGATTCGCCGCAGTACACCCGCAACAGTTCGATTTCGACGTATTCCGACATAGTTGCTCCTATAAGAGAGCGGGCAGAGCCCGGCTACAGCATCCTGCCGAGCATGAGGCCGCCGAAGAGGGCGGCGAAGCCGACGACGGTCTGGAATCCCACGTTGGCCAGGGCCGGCAGGACGCGGCCGTCCTCCAGGAACGCGCCGCTTTCGAAAATAAAGGTGGAAAACGTGGTGAACGCGCCCATGAATCCGGTCAGGATGATGGTTCGTGTTTCGTTGCGGATGATCATGCGTTCGCCGCCGAGTTCCCAGACCAGGCCGAACAGGAAGCAGCCCAGGATGTTGACGGCGGCGGTGCCCCAGGGAAATTCGCGCCCGGCCAGATTGTAGACCAGCCCTGACAGCCAGTAGCGGGCCAGGGTGCCGGCGGCTCCGGCCAGGGCGATCAGTCCCAATTTTTCGAGCATCGGGCCACTCCGTTGCAGGGGGGCGAGGCAGCCGCGTCGCCAGCCGGGGGTGACGTCTTGCGCATTGCATACGCCCGGTGCGAAAAAGCGTAAAGGGCGCGGTTGACTATCCGAGCCCCATCGTTATGGTATGAATTTGCTGACGCTCTTTGAAAAAAACGGGCAACGCCCCTTTTCGCAAACCGTCCTTTGCGGCATACACTGGTGTTGCGCCAGTCGGCCCCGGGCCGACGAAACGGAGGTCATTATGTGGGAATATACCGATAAAGTCAGGGATCATTTTCTCAATCCGAGAAACGTCGGCAGCCTCGACGACGCCAACGCCGTTGGCGAGGTCGGGTCGCTGGCCTGCGGCGACGCGCTCAAACTCTACCTCAAGATCAACGACGCCGGCGTCATCGAGGACGCCCGGTTCCAGACCTTCGGCTGCGCTTCGGCCATCGCCTCCAGCTCGGTTTTGACCGAACTGCTCAAGGGCAAGACCATCGAGGAGGCCCGCGCTCTGACCAACAAGGACATCGCCGAAGATCTGGGCGGGTTGCCCAAGGAAAAGATGCATTGTTCGGTCATGGGGCAGGAAGCCCTGGAAGCGGCCCTGGCCAACTACCTGGGTGAGAAGGCCCCGGCCCACGAGCCCGAGGGCGAACTGGTGTGCAAGTGTTTCGGCGTCTACGACGGCCAGATTCGCCGGGCCATCCGGGAAAACAAGCTGACCACCGTCGAGGAGATCACGGATTTCACCAAGGCCGGCGGCGGCTGCGGCGATTGCCTGGAAAGGCTGGCCGGCATCCTGGCCGAGGAGCTCGGACAGGCGGCGGCCAAGCCCCTGGTCGAGCTGCAGGTGAAGCGGCCGATGACCAACCTGGAGCGGGTCAAGCGCGTGACCACGGTCATGGACGAGGAGATCCGCCCCAATCTCAAGAAGGACGGCGGCGACATCGAGCTGTTGGACATCGAGGGCACGACCGTGCTCGTATCGCTTCGCGGCGCCTGCAAGGGCTGCCCGAGCAGCAACGTGACCCTGACCGAATTCGTGCAGAAGCGGCTCCAGGAACTGGTCGATCCGGCCATTACGGTCAAGGAGGCGCGCTCATGAAGCCGGTCTATCTGGACAATAACGCCACCACCATGGTGGCTCCGGAAGTCGTTGCGGCCATGCTGCCGTATCTGTCGGAATACTATGGCAATCCGTCCAGCATGCATTCCTTTGGCGGCCATGTCGGCATGCGCCTCAAACAGGCCCGCATCGACATCGCCGGCGTGCTCGGCTGCCAGCCCGACGAGATCATCTTCAACTCCTGCGGTTCCGAAGGCGACAACACCGCCATTTT
>JBKICS010000027.1:0-2719 GCA_046567015.1 Acidobacteriota bacterium
TACGCAAGATCTGGCACAGAAGTCGCGATTTCATCAGGAAAGCTGCCGGAATAGAGCGTAAGTTGCCTGAAAAATTGATTTAAGTTAATTCTAATACAGTGAAAATTATTTTCCGCAACGCCTGCCCGCATCGCTGGCCCAGGCCGCCGGCCAAAAGCGTCCCGGCCGGCCGCACACGCCTTGACGCGCGCCCCGCATGTTGGCATCGCCAGGGCTGACGCGTTGAGGGGCCGCCTCCGGACGTCGCCCCATGCCGGCGACGCCGGCGGTCCGGGCGCATCGGGAGGCGCACATGACGGCATTGGCAGGCGACGACCTGACGGTTTCCGACGACATCGAGCGGCTTCGCCGGGAGCGGCCCCATGTCCGGGCTTTTCTCGATCCGTTCCTGGGGGTGCTGCTCGCCCGCCGGCCGCTCATCGACGCCCTGCTGGCAAACGGAGACCAGATCCCGACGCCGCGCCCCGATCCTGTGCGCCTGGGCCAGGGGGCCTGCCTGGAGCCCCGGGACGAATTTCCCCTGGACCGCGAGGCCTTGACCCGGTCCTTTGAGACCCTGCAGCCGGTGCTGGCCGCGTCTTTTCGGGAGATCCGCACGGATCTGCTCAACTTGGGCCAGGTGGCCAGCCAGGAACCGGAGTTTTTGTCCGAGGCCGTGGGCCACCTGCTGGCCGACCGCCGCAGCGAGCTGGTGCGCCTGGGCCATTCCTGCGGCGTGGACCCCCGGACGCTGGGCTTTTGGTGCGTGCAGCTCGTAACCCCCCTGGCCATGGCCCGAGGGCGGCGGCTTGGGGGGCTGGCGGTCGCGGCGGCCTGGAACCGCGGCTATTGCCCGGTGTGTGGCTCCTGGCCGGGCCATGCGGTGCGCGGCGAGGCGGGACTGGAGATGACCTGCTCGTTTTGCGCCGCCTCCTGGCGCTTTACGCGCCGGGAGTGCCCGTACTGCGAAGCGCCCGGCCCGTCGGGCCAGGTCTATGTCGTGCCGGGCTACGACGCCGAACGGGTGGCGGTGTGCCGGCGCTGCAACCATTTTCTCGGCCAACGCACCGAGGAAAGCCTGCCCGGCCTGCACCCGGAGGTGGCGGCCCTGGTCCTGACCCCCCTGGAACTGCTGGCCCGCCAGCACGGCCACGCCCCGGCCACCATGGACTGGCGGCAGATGGTCTGGGCCTAGGGGCGCTCCCGAAGCCTTCACGGGCGTTGCTGAGGCTATGCGCCTTTGCTCCGTTTTAGCCCGCGACCCGGGGCCGCGAGGCCTGGCCGGGGGCCTTGCGTTACGGGGGAAGACAAGACCGAATTTTTTTTCTAGTATGCCGCCTTCCCGGACCGCCGTGTAAGGCCTCGCGCCGCTTCCGGCCGTTCTCCCGCACCCTCTGCCTCCCGAGGAGCTTCATGCGCGAACGCAAGACCGCCACCCTGACCTACGGCGATACGACCATCGAACTCCCCGTCCTTGTCGGCACCGAAGGCGAGGTGGGCATCGACATCACCTCCCTGGAAAAAAACACCGGCCTGCTGGCCTTCGATCCCGGCTACGGCAATACCGGCTCCTGCCAGTCGGCCATCACCTTCGTCGACGGCGAAAAGGGCATCCTGCGCCATCGCGGCATCCCCATCGAACAGCTCGCCGAACGCAGTTCGTTTATCGAGACGGCCATGCTGCTGATCTTCGGCAAACTGCCCACGGCCGAAGATCGTACGGCCTTTCGCCACCTGCTCTCCGAACACGAGCTGCTCCACGAAGGATTGCTCCACCATTTCGACGGGTTCCCGCCGGGCGGCCAGCCCATGGCCATTCTGTCGGCCGTCATCAATTCCCTGGGCAACTACCATCCCGAGCTGCTGGAGATCCAGACCGCCCTGGAATTCCGCATGGCCGTGGCCAAGCTCATCAGCAAGGTGCGCACCATCGCGGCCTTCAGCTATCGCAAATCACTCGGGCTGCCGTTCATGTATCCGGACCCCAACCTGAGCTATTGCCGCAACTTCCTGCACATGATGTTCTCCGTGCCCAACCGCGACTTCGAGCCCACGCCCCAGGCCGTGGCCGCCTTGTCGCTGTTCCTGGTGGTCCACGCCGACCACGAACAGAACTGCTCCTGCTCCACGGTGCGCATGGTCGGTTCCACCAAGGCCAACCTGTTCGCCAGCGTGTCGTCCGGCATCTGCGCCCTGTGGGGGCGGCTGCACGGCGGCGCCAACGCCGCCGTGATCCAGATGCTGACCCAGATGCTGGAGGGGCGCTACAAGGTCAAAACCTTCCTGGAGATGGTCAAGCGCAAGGAAACCCGGCTCATGGGCTTCGGCCACCGGGTGTACAAGAACTTCGATCCCCGGGCGCGGGTGCTCAAAAAAGCCGCCGACAACCTGCTCCTGCAGTCCGGCCTGGCCGATCCGCTCATGGAGATCGCCCAGGAACTCGAGGAAACGGCCCTGCACGACGACTACTTCCAGAGCCGCAGCCTCTACCCCAACGTGGATTTCTATTCCGGCATCATCCTTCGGGCCCTGGGCATCCCGGTCAACATGTTCCCGGTCATGTTCGCCATCGGCCGCCTTCCCGGCTGGATCGCCCACTGGCAGGAGGAAAACCGGGACATCACCACCCGCATCCACCGCCCGCGCCAGATCTACACCGGCCCGGCCTACCGGCCGTATGTGCCGCTGGACCAGCGGTAGGGGAAGGAAGACAAAGGCGAAGATGCCTCCGGCGGCCGGG
>JBKICS010000028.1:0-14692 GCA_046567015.1 Acidobacteriota bacterium
CGACCTGCCATGACAATGCCTTTTCCCCCGTTTTTCTGCCGCTGTGCCGCCGGGCGGCCGCGGTTTTGGCCCGTGGCCGCGAGGAGGGCGGCGGGTTGTCGAGCCTGGTCAAGGCCACCTTGGCCCGGGTGTTTTCCCTGGCCGTGGCCGCCGGGCATGGCGGCCTGTTCGTGTTCCTGCCGGCCGGCCAGCCCGCCGATCCGGCCGCCCTGGGGCTGCTCTCCCCCGGCGTGGGCGTGGCCTGGCCCAATCTGGGCCAGCTGGCCCTCAATCTCGCCGGGTCCGGCGGCAATCCGGCCGTGCATCTGGAGCAGTGGGATACGGCCACCCGGGTCACGGCCCAGGCTTCCTGCGTGGACGGGGCGGTGATCCTGGACGCGGCCTTGTCGGTGCGGGGTTTTCGGGTGGAGCTGCTGGCCCGGGACGAGGAGCGTTTGCCGGTGTGCGTGTCCTTGTCCCCGGACGCCTCGGAACCGGTGCCAGTGGGCATGGTGGACTTAAGCGTCTTTGGCACGCGCCACCGCTCGGCGGCCCGCTTCTGCGCCCGCCTGCCCGGAGCCGTGGTGGTGGCGATCTCCCAGGACGGGGAGATGCGGGAATTTACTCGGCTGTCCGATGGCCGGGTGGGGGTGTGCGGACCGCTCATTCCCATGTCCGTGTCCGCGCCCGTGGCCTGACCGTTTGATTGCCGCTTTATAAACGGCCGGGAAAGGGCTATAGACCGGGCTCGAAAACAGGCCGGGCGGCGCCCGGTGAAGCGAGGGAAGCATGGGCGGGAACAAACGACGTCGCAGCCGGGTCAGCGCCCAGTTCGACGCCTATGTGTATATCGATGGGGAAAAGATCCCGGTCAGCACGCAAAACCTCAGCCTCAAGGGGGCGTTTTTCGATCCCGAGCCCAAATTGGCCGCCGGCCGGGACTGCACCGTCGTCTTCGGGTTGGCCAAGGACATCAAGGTGCGCCTCAAGAGCGTCATTGTCCGTTCCAACGAGGAAGGTGTGGCCATTGATTTCGAGAGCATGGACGAGAGCGCCTTTTTCCATCTGCGCAACATGGTCCGCTACAGCTCCGAAGATGCGGACCTGATCGATAAGGAGTTGCAGGTGCCGGCCTTTGACCTGCCTCGGGAGGGTGAGGAGTCTTGAGCGATATGCGCGTATTTCGATGCCCCTGGCTGGGTGCGGCGGCCGTTTCGACCTGGTTGGTTCTGGCCGCGCTCCTCTGCCCGCCCGCCGTCCAGGCCGGAGGGCTTGACCAGGCCAAGGCCGGGCTCACCGCCCTGGCCGGCCAGGACTACCGCCAGGCCGTGACCCAACTCACCGACGCCATGGATTCCAACGAGCTGCCGAGCGAAAAGGCCCATCTCTTCCTGGTGGCCCGGGGGTATGCCAAGGCGGCCCTTGGCGACTACAACGCCGCCATCGAGGACTACACCAAGGCGCTGGAAAAGGATGCCGGTTACGTCCCAGCCCTGTTCGACCGGGGTAATGCCTATTTTGCCCTGCGCCATTACGATCTGGCAATCAGCGACTATTCCAAGGCCCTGGAAGCCGACGTCAAGGACGTCAAGGCGCTCAACAACCGGGGCGCGGCCTGGTTTAAAAAGGGCAATCTGCAAAGCGCCATGGCCAACTATTCCATGGCCATCAGCGCCGACCCGGACGATCCCGACCTGTATCTCAATCGCGGCAAGGCCTACGAGGCCCTGGGCGAGGCGGACAAGGCCCGGGAAGATTTCCTGCAGGTCAAAAAGCTCGATCCCTCGGCCAAGACGCCCCTCGACTGATCCCGTCTCCGGAAACACCGCCCGGCTGGCGGCGGTCCGCGTCCCGGCGCTCGCGCCGCGGGTTGGCGGTATCGGCCGAAGATCGTCCTTGACGTGCGGGCTTTTGCGTGGTTTCATGGCGAGGATGGAAAAATAGCTTCCTGGAGGAGGTCAACTATGCGTCTGCAAAAATTGTGGATATGGACGATGGTGATCGGATCGCTCGCGGCCTGCTCCGTGTGGATGGCTGCCCCGGCCGTCGCGGCCGGCAACGGCCAAAGCTGGCAGGTGGCGCAGTACAACCCGCAGCAGCAAGGCGGCATGCAGGGCGGCATGCAGGGCGGCCAGGGCATGCAGGGCGGCCAGCAAGGTGGCATGCAGGGTGGCCAGCAAGGTGGCATGCAGGGTGGCCAGCAAGGTGGCCAGCAAGGTGGCATGCAGGGTGGCCAGCAAGGCGGCATGCAGGGCCAGCCGGGCGGCCAGGGCGGCAACAATTCTTGCGTGCAGAGCTACCAGCGTTGCATCATGATGTGCGCCGGCAACGGCTCCTGCGTCAACAACTGCAACATCGGCTACGCCGTGTGCCAGCAGAAAGGCGGCGGCAGCTAGCCGACACGCGGTTCAGGAAAAAGGGCCGCATTGCGGCCCTTTTTTTGTCCTTGGCCAAGGGCGGCCCGGACGTTTGCGGCGACTTCGCCGCCCAGGCTGCGGCGCAGGCCATTTTTGCAGCGCTGCCGGCCGGGCCGGGGCCTTGGCAGAGCAGGCCCAAACAACAAGCCCCGTCCGGGAGTGCCGGAGCGGGGCTTGTCTGGGCCGGGCAAGACGGGCGCCCATCTCGCCCGGATTCGATTCGGGCTGTCGCCGCGTTTCCTACAGCTTGGGGGCCGGGCGGCCGATGCAGAAGTAGGCCAGGCCGAGGTCGGCCAGAAGCTGCGGCGAATAGAGGTTGCGGCCGTCGAAAATGATCGGGGCCTTGAGGGTTTTTTTGATGCGGCTGAAATCCGGGTTGCGGAACTGGTTCCATTCCGTGACCACGGCCAGGCAGTCGGCCTTTTCCAGCACCGCGTACTGGTCTTCGACCACGGTGAGCAGGTCGTTGCCCTTGAAGTGGGCGCGGGTGTTGGGGCCGGCGACCGGGTCGAAGGCCACCACGCGCATGCCCTTGGCAGTCAGATCGGCGATGAGCTCGAAGGACGAGGCGTCGCGCACGTCGTCGGTGTTGGCCTTGAACGCCAGGCCCCACAGGGCCAGGGTCTTGCCTTTGACGCCGCCCTGGGGCGCGAAGTAGTCCTCGATCTTCTTGCTCAGCACATGCTTCTGACGCTTGTTGACCTCGTCGACGGCGGCCAACAACTCGGGCTCGAAGCCGATCTTGCGGGCGGTGTCGATGAGCGCCTTGACGTCCTTGGGGAAGCAGGAGCCGCCATAGCCCAGGCCCGGGTAGATGAACTGGTAGCCGATGCGGTGGTCGGAGCCGATGCCCATGCGCACGTCGCGCACGTCCGCGCCGACCTGCTCGCAGATGTTGGCCACTTCGTTTATAAACGAGATCTTGGTGGCCAGCATGCAGTTGGCGGCATACTTGGTCATCTCGGCCGAGCGCACGCCCATGACGATGACCTTCTCGCGGCTGCGGGCATAGGGGGCGTACAGGGCTTTTAAGAGTTCGCCGGTGCGCACGTTGTCGGTGCCGACAACCACCCGGTCGGGCTTGAAGAAGTCGTTGATGGCGTCGCCTTCCTTGAGGAACTCCGGATTGGACACCACGTCGAACTCGATGAGTTCGCCGCGTTTTTTGAGCTCCTCGCCGATCAGCTTGCGCACTTCGTCGGCTGTTCCAACCGGTACCGTGGATTTGTCGACGACGATCTTGTAGTCTTTCATGTTGGCGCCGATATCCCGGGCCACCTGATACACGAAGGAAAGGTCGCAGGAACCGTCTTCACGGGGCGGGGTGCCGACAGTGATGAACACGAAAAGCGCGTTCTCCATGCCCTCGGCCACCTTGGTGGTGAAACGCAAGCGGCCCTCGGCCACGTTGCGCTTGACCAGTTCATCGAGTCCCGGTTCGTAGATATGGATTTTGCCCTGCCGCAGATTTTCGACGATGGTGGGATTGACGTCCACACAGCAGACGTCGTTGCCCATCTCGGCGAAGCAGGCGGCGCTCACCAGACCGACATAACCGGTGCCTACGATACAAAGATTCATAACCTGTTCTCGTTGTTAGGGTTTGGTCCCACTCGTGCGTTGCGCGGAGCAGGAAACGGGGCTTGAAAAATGCCAGCGACCAGCGGCAGCGCCCCGTTATCGAGGAAAGTGGATTCGCACTTACGGATACATCCGACGTTTGTCAATAATCCGCTGCCCGGGTCGCGTGATTCCAGGCGGACGCCCGAAATTCGGTTGGCCGGTCGCAGTGGCGCAACCAGGGCCAAACAGGCAATCCAAACCCGGCGAGGCCACGGCCAGCGGTTTTGCCCCCCAGGCCGCATGCGCCTGGTCTACATCCGCCAGGTCACAGGCGCGGTCTTGACCTGCCGGGCCGCAAGCACGTGGTCTTGACCCGCCAGGCCACAAGCGTAAAGTCGCCCCCCGTCATAAGGAGGGGTTTTTCGTGGAAGCGTTTCTTTTCATTCCCTGTCTGGTCGAGCATGTGCTGCCGCAAGTCGGCGAGGCCACGGTCGTGACCCTGGCCCGGGCCGGCGTCTCGCCGGTGCTGCCCAAGGGCCAGACCTGCTGTGGCCAGTTTGCCTACAAGCGGGGCCGGGTCGATCTGGTGCGGCCCCTGGCCCGGCGGTTCGTGGAAATTTTCGCCGACGCCCCGGTCGTCGTGTGTCCCTCGGGATCGTGCACGGCCATGGTGCGCCGGTATCCGTCCCTTTTCGCCGATGGCGACCCCTGGCGGGAACGCGCCTCGGCCGTCGCGGCCAAGACCTTCGAGCTGGGCCAGTATCTGGTGGACGAACTCGGCGTCATCGATCTCGGAGCGCGCTTTGCGGCCAGGGCGACGCTGCACGCCTCCTGCCAGACCTCCCGGGTGCTCGGGGCCGGCTCGGCCACCGAGGCGCTTTTGGCCAAGGTCGCCGGGCTGACCTTGGCCCCACTCGCCCGTCCCGAGCGCTGCTGCGGCTTCGGCGGGGCGTTCAGTGTGGACTATCCCGAGGTCAGCCAGGCCATCTTGTCCGAAAAAATTGACGATATCGTGGCGAGCGGAGCCGAGGCGGTCATCACCGCCGAGCCGAGCTGTCTGGTCAACATCGCCTCGGCCCTGGCCAAGCGCGAGATTCCCGTGCGGCCCCTGCATCTGGCCGAAGTCCTGGCCGGGGGGGCGTCATGAGCAAGGAAGCGTTCGATTTCAACCAGGCGGCGGCCAAGGCGCTTGGCGACCGCAAGAGCCGGGCCATCCTGCACAAGGCCATCGGCCATATCCGGGTGCTGCGCCAGCGCTCGGTCAACGCCATGCCGGATTTCGCCGAGCGGCAGGCCCGGGCCGTGGCCGTGCGGGAAAAGACGCTCTCCCGCCTGCCCGACCTGCTGGAGAAGCTCGAAGCGAGTGTCGTCGCCGCCGGCGGCAACGTGCACTTCGCCGAGGACGCCGCCTCGGCCTCGGCGCTCATTACCCGGCTGCTGACCGACCGGGGCGTGCGCCTGGCGGTCAAGGGCAAGTCCATGGTGAGCGAGGAGATCGGCCTCAACGACGCCCTGGCCGACGCTGGCATCGAAGCGGTGGAAACCGATCTTGGCGAATACATCATCCAGCTCGCCGGACAGAAACCCTCGCACATCCTGGCCCCGGCCCTGCATGTGTCCAAGGAGCAGGTCTCCGAGCTTTTCGCCCGCAAGCTCGGCCGCACCAGCACCGACATCCCGGAGATGACCCGCATCGCCCGGGACAGCCTGCGCCAGAAATTCCTGACCGCCGACGCCGGCATCACCGGCTGCAACATCGCCATCGCCGAGACCGGCACGGTGACGGTGCTGGAAAACGAGGGCAACATCCGCCTGTCCGCCTCCTGCCCGCCCATCCACGTGGCGCTCATGACGCTCGAAAAGGTGGTGGAGACCCTGGCCGACGCCGCGGTGGTCCTGGACATCCTGCCGCCCTCGGCCACGGGCCAGACCCTGCCGGTGCACCTGTCCTTTTTCACCGGCGCGCGCCGTGAGGGCGAGCGCGACGGCCCCAAGGAGATGCATCTGGTCATCGTGGACAACGGCCGTTCGGCCATATTGGCCGACCCGGTCCTGCGCTCCATCCTGCGCTGCATCCGCTGCGGGGCCTGCCTCAACGTCTGCCCGGTCTACCAGAGCGTGGGCGGCCATGCCTACGGTACGGTCTACCCCGGTCCCATGGGCTCGGTGCTCTCGCCCCTTTTACAGGACAATCCGGGCGACGTCCGCCAGCCCTTTGCCTGCACCCACTGCGCCGCGTGCGCCGAGGCCTGTCCGGCCGGCATCGACCATCCGGCCCTGCTGCAGGAGCTGCGGCGGCGGATTTCCGCCGATGAGTCCGATATTTCGGTTACGGCGTTCAGTCTGCTCGCCCGCCATCCGCTGCTTTTCGCCGGTGCGGCGGCCCTTGGCCGGACCTTTGACCCCAAGCTGCGGGAAGTGGCGGCCGTGGCCCCGGATTCGCCCGTGGGCCGGTTCTTGCGCGGCCGGGAGTTTCCCGGCCTGTCACGTCCCTTTTCCAGGCGTTTCAAGGCATTGGCCAAGCGCCTTTCCCGCAGGCAGGGAGGCCGCTCATGAGAACGAACGCCAGAAACGCCATCTTCGCCCGTCTGCGGGCCGCGACGTCCCCTGGCCTGCCGCGTCCTGCGGCCCCGACCGTTCCCCGCCGGCCAGGCCGGGGCGTGGCCGATTTCGAGTCCTTCGCCGCTGTCCTGACCACGCTCGGCCCGACCTTCGAGCTGGCCCGCACTCCCGGGGAAGCGCAAGCCGCCCTGGCCGGCTTCGTGGCCGCGAACGGCGTCAAGACGGCCGTGCGCTGGGAGCATCCGGACCTCGACGCCGTGGACGCCTGCGCCATCCTTGCCGGGGCCGGGGTGGCGGTCATCGCGCCCGAGGAACTGCCCGACCGGGTGTGCCCGTCCCTGGCGGCCGTCGATCTGGGGCTCACGGCGGTCACGGCCGCCCTGTGCGCCACCGGCAGCCTGATCCTGGCCGCCGCCCCGGGCCGGGAGCGCGGCACGGGGCTTGTGCCGCGCCTGCACGTGGCGCTGGTGGCCAAGTCGCGGCTGCTGCCCGATCTGCCGACGCTTCTTGAGCAGCTCGGCCAGGAGCCCATGCCGAGCGCCGTCAACTGCGTCTCCGGCGTCTCCAGCACCGGCGACATCGAATTCGTCTATATTCGCGGCGTCCACGGCCCCCTGGCCGTCCACGTCATCGGCCTGGACTGGCTGTAGACGCGGACCTGGCTCCCCAGGGGGCGGCGACCGGAATACCGGCGCAGCGCCGGCCGCAACCGTGTCCCGGTCGGCCGGCGCTGTCTTTTTGGATACGAGTGCTTATTGATAAGTGAGACGCTGCCACAGCAGCGCGTCATTCCTGAAACGTCAACCGAGGAGACGCCTATGTGGATCTGGGTTGCACGCTGGATCAAGCGGCCGGGTCAGGAAGAGGCGCTCCGGCAAGCCGCCGGCCATATCCGTCGGCACTGGGAAGAGGTTTGCCTCGATGTCGGGTTCGATCCGACCAAGAACGTGGCCCTGGCCGAAAGCGATAAGGAAATCCGGGTCGGCATCAGCGCGGAACTCGATCTGAGCTTCCGCGAGGAACCCGGTGAATGGCGCTATTACTAACAAGACGACCAAGGGGGCTTCGGCCCCCTTTTTCAGGGTCGGCGCACCCCTCTGGGAATTGCCGCCCAAACAGCCTGCAACAGGCCCCTTTCCCCCTTTCGGGTGGGTCCGGGGCTGAGCCCCTTCCGGCCGCCGGAGCAACGGCGGGCCGCGTCAAGCGCCTTCGTCGCTTGGCTTGATCCACAACCAGCCGAATTTTCGCCCTCGCCACGACCCCCCTTTAAACCTTTCTCCATGCGGGGGGGCGGGGGCCTCAGGCCCCCGGCCGCCGGAGGCATTCTTCCTCTTCTCTCTTTTCCTCCCACTCCCTACCGTTTCCCGCCAAATAGCGCTCCGAATACGCCTCGGGCGATCTGGCGGCCGATTTGCGTGCCGATGGAGCGCAGGGCGCTTTCGGCCATGGAGCCGATGAGGCGTTCGGCCTGGCTTCTGCCGCTTCGGGCCAGTTCCGGCGCATCCGGGGGCGTCTGCCTGGCCTCGGCCCGGGTGCGCAGCCGCTCGAAGGCCGATTCCCGGTCCAGGGCCTGGGCGTAGTGCCCGTAGAGGATCGAAGCGCGGAGGCTGGCCTGCTTCTCGGCCTCGGACAGCGGCGTCATCCGGCTGCGCGGCGGCACGACCAGACCGCGTTGCACCACCGTCGGCATGCCCTTGGCGTCGAGACACGACACAAGGGCCTCGCCCACGCCAAGCTCGGTGATGGCCCGGGCGGTGTCCAGCCCGGGGTTGGGCCGGAAGGTATCGGCCGCGGCGCCCACGTCCCGCTGGTCGCGGGGAGTGAAGGCGCGAAGGGCGTGCTGGACCCGGTTGCCGAGCTGGGAGAGCACGGTGTCGGGCAGATCCATGGGAGATTGGGTCACGAAATAGATGCCCACGCCCTTGGACCGGATCAGCCGGGTGGTCAGTTCGATCTTTTCGATCAGCGCCGGCGGCGCGTCCTTGAAGAGCAGGTGGGCTTCGTCGAAAAAAAAGACCAGGCGTGGTTTGGCCGCGTCCCCGACTTCGGGCAGGGTCTCGAAGAGCTCGGCCAGAAGCCACAGGAGCATGACGGCATAGACCTTGGGCGCGGCCATGAGCCCCTTGGCGCACAGGATGTTGACCACGCCCCGGCCCGAGGGGTCGGTTTGCAGCAGATCATCGAGATCAAGGGCCGGTTCGCCGAAAAAGGCCGCGCCGCCCTGGCTCTCCAGGGCAAGCAGGCTGCGCTGGATGGCCCCGATGCTGGCCGTGGAGACGTTGCCGAAGCGGGTGCGCAGGCTGGCGGCGTTGTCCCCGACATAGGTCGTCATGGCCTGCAAGTCCTTGAGGTCAAGCAGCAGCAGCCCGGCCTCATCGGCCGCCCGGAAGACGATCTCCAGCACGCCGGACTGGGTGTCATTTAAGTTGAGCAGGCGCGAAAGCAACAGCGGCCCCATCTCCGAGATTGTGGCGCGCAGGGGGATGCCGTCGCGGCCAAGGGCGTCCCAGAAGACCACCGGATAGGCGGCGGGCGCAAAATCCAGGCCGAGTTCCCGGGCCCGGTCCGTGATCTTGGTGGAATCGCCCCCGGCGGCGGCCAGGCCGGAGAGGTCGCCCTTGACGTCGGACAGGAAGACCGGAACACCGAGATCGGAAAAGGCCTCGGCCAGAACGCGCAGGGTGACGGTCTTGCCGGTGCCCGTGGCCCCGGACACCAGGCCGTGGCGGTTGGCCATGGCCGGCAACAGGAAGGCGTCCATTGGGCCTCGGGCCAGAAGAATCGGTTCGCTGGCGGTTGTCATGGGCGATCCTTTTTCCTATTGAGAGAAGAACGTTTCATCCCATTGGCCCGCAAGCATAGCCGAACGGCGGACAGCGCGCCAGGGCTTGCCGACCGGCTGGCAACATCATCGCATGGAGGTCGTCATGTCACGCTTCGCCACGCTTCTGTTGGCCTTGGTCCTCGGTTGTCTCCTGGCCGCTGCCCCGGCCCTGGCCCGGGAAAAAAAGGAGAAGCAGGAAAAGGCCGTCCACGACGTCACCGGCGTGTGGAAGGGCACGTCCGATTCGGTGGCCATGGGGAAGCTCGGGCATACCGAGGCAAGCAACGCGCCCAAGTTCCTGCACCTGGAGTGGACGCTGACCATCGACAAGCAGGAAGGCCGGACATTTTACGGCGCCAAGGCCTCGGCCAAGGCCAAGGAAACCGTGGTCGGCGTCATTGACGGCGCGAAGATCTTCATGGCCGACGACGACGGCGTGTACACCGGCAAGCTGACCAGCAAGAACCGGATGATCATCACCTATACGGAAGCGGGCAAGGATTCCAAGGTGGCCAGCATTACGCTGTACGTCCGGGAAGGCGGCGAGAAGGAAGAGACGCCGGCCGGCGCGCCGGCGCAGTAGCGAGACTGGGCACATCGGCCTCACCACCGGCTTCCGGCTGGCTTTTTTCGTCCTGACCGGAAGACGGGGAAGACGAGCGTTGGAACCTATACCCTTTAGTTGGGAGTCCAGAGGGCGAAGCCCTTTGGCCGCCGGAGGCTTTTCCCCCTAAATCTAACTCATAACTACGGTTGTGCGGGCTGAGGCGCGGGCTTCGGCCCGCTTTTTTTGCGCGGGTGGGTGGTGCCGTCGCCGAAGATGGCGTCGTATTGGGCCGTGTCGCCGGGGTGCCCATCGTAGCAGTCCGAGGCGATGACCGGCCGACCGGCGGCGAGGAGTTCACTCACCGTGACCAGCGTAAAGCCGCGTTTCGTGAGTTCCGTGATCAGGGCGGGCAGGGCTTCCCCGGTGCCGTGGCCGTTGCCGTTGGCGTGGCCGATGATGATGTCGCCGGGGCGCACCCGCTCCAGCACGGTTTTGAGGATGCGTTCCGGGGTGGAGAGCGGATCGGGATCGCCGGTGGTCAGGCTCCACTGCACGGCGGGGAGCCCCTTTTCGGCCAAAAGGGACAGGGCCTCGGCCCGGCAGCGGCCGTAGGGGAAGCGAAAGAGCCGCGGCACAGCCGGGATATGGGCCAGGGCCGATTCCGGCAGGCCGCGCCGTTTGGCCAGTTGGAACAGTTCGGCCCGGAGCGCGGCGTATTGGGCCTGGGTCCAGTCGATTTCCCGGGCCATGGCGGCTTCGTTCAGGCGGCCGAAATTACCGTGGGTCCAGGCGTGGCTGCCGATCTCGAACAGCGGATCGGCCATGAGTTGCATGGCCCGATCCGGGTGGGACCGCATCCATTTGCCGCCGACAAACAGCGTGGCCCGGGCCTGGGCCGCGCGCAAGGCGTCGATGACCGCGCCGTCATAGCCGGAAACTTGGTCGGCCAGTTCGCACAGATCGAAGGTCAAGGCGACGAGCTTTTGGCCGTGGGTATCCACCCGGCGGATGGAACCGCGCAGGTTCTGGGGAAGCGGGGGCAGCGCCGGCGCGGCCAGGGAAGCCGGGGGTGAGCGGTCGGGCGGACCCAGACGGCCGGATTTGCGTTCGGCCGTCTGGGCGGCCAGTTCGGCCGGGGTCCACAGGGCGGTGGGGATGGCGGACACGTCGCAATCGGCCCTGGCCGTCGGCGGCGTCGGGAACACGGTGCAGGCAAGGAAAAGAAGCAGCAGAGAGGCAGGGCGCACGCCGGTTCTCCTTGGGGCGGCCGTGGGCATGGCCGGGCCGCCGGGGTGGTATGGCCTGACAGGGTGGCACGGAGCGGCGACCATGGCAAGACGGCGCGGGGGTATCCGGCGGTTTAGAACGGGCCGGTCCTGGGCGCGATTGACCAGGGCCTTGACCGCCGACCGGAGCCGGTCAGGCCTCCCGCACCGCCCGGGAGGATGGCGGGTACCGAAACGACGCGGGAGGTGCGGCCAATGGGTGGCCTAATCGCTGACGAGCATGACGCTGGAGGCCTTGACCATGGCCTTGATGGGCTGTCCTATGGCAAGCCTCATGGCTTCGACGGAGTGCTTGGTGACAACAGACACGATTTCAACGCCAGGCGCGATTTCAATAACGACTTCGCTGCTGACCATACCGTTGGTGATGGATTTGATCTTGCCGGGGACGAGATTGCGGGCGCTGACTTTCATGGAAGGCTCCTGGTTGGAGGTTATGCTTCCATGCGACAGTAGTCGGTCTGTTTTCCTGTGGTCAATACTGTCAATTTTATCGCCATTGCTGTCACCACCCTGGAAAATTTCATGTAAGCGGGGCCGCACGGCCGGTTTGGGGCGGGAGCAGGGGGAACGGACGACAAGGGCGAGGCCGCTGTCCCGGAGGTGGGGGACAGCGGCCTGGGAAGGAGCAAGTCGGCGGCTTGGGCAGTCCGGGAAGTGACGGCTGGAAGGGGTGGAGCAAAGGCGTCGACAGGAGCGATCAGCGGTCCGAAGCGCCGCTTTTCTTGTGATGCTTGCCTTTGCTGTGCGCGCTTTTGTAGGAGGGGTCGGACTTTTTCGCCTTGGCCGTTTTGGCATGCTTGGATTTGACCGAGGCGTCGTGGGCGTCGAAGCGGGCCGAAGCGCCGCGTCGGGCGCTGACCTTGCCGCGATGATCGGACTCGGCCACGCGCAGGGCCTTGCCGTGGTGGCGGGACCGGCTATGCTTGGAGGCGATCTTCGTCGGGGCCGGCTCGGGGATGTTGCACGCGGCCACCATGTTGTCCACGGCGCCGGAAAACGAGGCGTCGAGGATGCGGGTGGCTTCGCGGTTGCGCAGCTGCTTGGTGCGGCCGCCGAGCACCACGGCGATGACCCGGGCATCGCCGCGCTTGGCCGTGGCGATGATGTTGTAGCCGCTGGCGTCCACATAGCCGGTCTTGATGCCGTCCACGCCGTCGCAGGAACTGAGCAGGTGGTTGGTGTTGCCGTGGACCGAGCCGTTGTGGTTGATCACGGTGGTGGAATGATAGCGCAGGGCCTGCGGATAGTGGTGCAGGTAGCTGACCGCCAGCTTGGTGAGATCCCGGGCTGTGGTGAGCTGTCCCGGGGCAGGCAGGCCGTTGGGATTTTTGAAGGTGGTGCCGGTCATGCCCAGGGAGCGGGCCTTGCGGTTCATGAGCTCCACGAAACGCGGAATGCCGCCGAAATGTTCGGCCACGGCGATGCAGGCGTCGTTGCCGGAGGCCACGGCCATGCCACGCATGAGTTCATCGAGGGTGACGACTTCACCGGCCCGCAGGCCCATGGTGGAGCCGCCCGTGGCGTCGGCCCGGGAGCTGATCCTGACCCGGTCGGAGAAGCTGGCCTGGCCCGAGGCCACGAGATCGAAGACCACGTACATGGTCATGACCTTGGTCAGCGAAGCTGGGGGAATGCGACGGTCGGCGTCCTGGCTGTAGAGCGTCTTGCCCGTGCCATACTCCGTGACCAGGGCGGATTTGACAGCCAGCTTCCCGGATTGCTTGGCCGGGAAGGCCGGTTTCGGCCCAACAAGACAGAGCAGGACGATCAGGAATAGTACGCGGCGCATGACGCCTCCCAGTTTAAAAAAGTGATACGGGTTCCGCTGAAACTTTGGCTTTCCCGTGCCGTCGTCAGGCGAGCACGATCCATGCCAGCCAGAACCCGGTTTGGGGCCGCAATCCGCCAAGAAATTGGAAAGACGCAGGATTTGATGCTGGATTAAACATGACCCGGCAGGCGTTCGGCGGCAGGGTCCGTGCCCTGGCCGAAACCGATTATGATTGTCAAACGAGGCGTTTCATAATGTGAGACAGGGCCTTGGGCAAGCGCAAAATGGCACGCGAGCATGATTTCTCCCAAATGCTCCAACCGCCGGCCCGCTGGCCCGGCCGTCGTCGATTCAAGGGCTTTCTCTTTGTCCCGGAAAGGGTTACGCTCTCGCACACGGCAGCAGGTACAGCCAAGGGACAGCCGGGCCGCCGCACAAGGGGAAGTCGCCATGCCCGAAACCGGCAACACCGAGACGTTTCTGCTTTTCTCCGACGTCCACTTCGATCCCTTCGCCGATCCCTCGCTGGTCCCGGTCCTTGCCGCCACCGACGTGTCCGACTGGAAGGGCATTCTGTCCTCCTCGAGCCGCAGCGCCTATGCAGGCTACGGCAGCGACAGCAACTACGCCTTGTTCGAATCGAGCCTGGACGACATGGCCGACCGGGCCGGCGACGTCGCCGTCGTCATCTATCCCGGCGACATCCTGTCTCACGATTTTCCCACCGACTACGCCGCCCTGACCGGCGACGCGGGCCAGGCTGGCCTCAATGCCTTTGCGCTTAAAACCGTGCAGTTTTTCGTCCAGGAAGTGGACAGCCGATTTCCCGAGGCCACGGTGCTCGTGGCCGACGGCAACTGCGACACCGACAGCATGCTCGGCAGCATCGGCGCGCGGCCCGGCGACACGTACCTGACCAGCACGGCCACGGTCATCGCCCAGGCCTTTTTGAACGACGATGCGGAGCGCGCCGCCTTCGCCGCCGGCTGGTCCATGGGCGGCTACTACGCCCTGGAGCCCGACGGCCCCACGGGGCTCAAATACATCGTGCTCAACGACAACCTGTGGATCAACACCTACGACGACCCGGGCGCGGGTGCGATGGAACTGGCCTGGTTCGCCTCGGAGCTGACTGATTCCGCCCGGGATTTCCAGAAGGTCTGGGTGGTGGCCCACATCCCGCCCGGAGCCTCTGCCTCGGGCGTGGCCGAAACATACGCCCAGACCGGGGAGATCAGCTATCAGGGCAATATGGACGACGGCTTCAATAGCGCCTTCACGTCCCTGGAGCTGGCCTATTCCTCGACCATCGCGGCCACCTTCACCGGCCATATGCACAATGACGACTTCCGGCTGCTGACCGCCGGCGACGGCTCGGACGCGGCCGCGCTGGTTCGCGTCTCGCCCGGGATATCGCCGGTTTTCGACAGCAATCCCGGGTATCAGATTTACAGCTACGACACCCAGACCTTTGCCCTGCGCGACGAGACGACCTACGTCCTCGATCTCGCCTCGAGCACGCCGGCCTGGAATCTGGAATACGACTACGCCGCGACCTACGGTCAGACCCTGGCCACGCCCCAGGAGTGGCAGGCCGCCTACGCCGGCATCCTGACCAATCCGGTTTCCCAGACCGCCTACCTGACCTACAAGAATCAGGATGCCCTCGCCCAGAGCAGCATCACGGCCGCCAACGCCTCGATCTATCTGCTCGCCCCCGGCTTCGTCACGCCCGAGAGC
>JBKICS010000029.1:0-9726 GCA_046567015.1 Acidobacteriota bacterium
TGGTTAATTTCCAACTCAAAGGAGCGTGAGACAATGTCGTGGGTCCAACAGTACCAACCGCTGGGGAGCGTGGCCATGTCCGCCTTGGTGGCGGGCATTCCCCTGTACATCCTTTTCTTCATGTTGGCCGTCAAACGCATGGCCGGGCACAAAGCCGCCTTCGCGGCCACGGCCACGGCGGTGCTGCTGGCCATTTTCGCCTGGGGCATGCCGGCCAACCTGGCCATCGGCGCCACGCTCTACGGCGCGGCCTTCGGCATCTTCCCCATCGTCTGGATCGTCATCACCGCGATCTGGGTCTACAACATGACCGTTGAATCCGGCGAATTCAACATCATCAAGAACTCCCTGGCCCAGATCACCGACGACCGCCGGCTCCAGGCCATCTTCATCGCCTTCGCCTTCGGCTCGTTCATTGAAGGCACGGCCGGCTTCGGCACGCCCGTGGCCATCACCGCCGCCATGCTGGTGGGCCTTGGCTTCAACCCGCTCTACGCCGCCGGCATCTGTCTGATCGCCAACACCGCTCCGGTGGCCTTTGGCGCCATCGGCATCCCCATCGTGGTCGCGGCCAAGGTCACCGACCTCGACATGATGAAAATCAGCGCCATCTGCGGTCGGCAGTTGCCGTTTCTGTCCATCATCGTGCCGCTTTGGATCTCGGTGACCATGTGCGGCTTCAAGCGCTCCATGGAAGTCCTGCCGGCCATCATCATCGCCGGCGTGTGCTTCGCCGGTTCCCAGTTCCTGGTCTCCAACTTCGTCGGCCCCTACCTGCCCGACATCATCTCGGCCATCGTCACCATTATCGGTCTGGGCCTGTTCCTCAAGGTCTGGAAGCCCAAGCAGACTTGGCACTTCCCGGACGAGCCCCCGGCGGCTCAGCGCGTCGTGGCCTCGGAATTTACCGGCGGCGAGATCTTCCGCGCCTGGTTGCCGTACATCATTCTGGCCGTCATGGTCTTCTTGTGGGGCATCGATTCCTTCAAGGCCGGCCTGGACAAGGCCTTCTTCATGAAGTTCGATTGGCCGGGCCTGCATAACCTGGTGATGAAGGCCGCTCCCATTGTGGCCAAGGAAACCCCGTATCCGGCCGTCTTCAACCTCAACCTGCTGTCCACCCCGGGCACGGCCATCCTTTTTGCCGGCCTGATCTCCATCATCTTCATGCCTGGTTATGGCTTCGGCAAGGGGTTTGCCTGCCTGCTGCGCACCATCAAGCAGCTCAAGTGGCCTATCGCCACCATCGCCATGATCCTGGGCCTGGCCTATATCATGAACTACTCGGGCATGAGTTCGTCCATGGGTCTGGCCTTTGCCGCCACCGGCGCGCTGTTCCCGTTCTTCTCGCCGATCCTCGGCTGGCTGGGCGTGTTCCTGACCGGTTCGGACACTTCGTCCAACGCCCTGTTCGGTTCCCTGCAAAAGACGACCGCCCAGCAGATCGGCGTCGATCCGCACCTGACCGTGGCCGCCAACTCCTCCGGCGGCGTCACCGGCAAGATGATCTCGCCCCAGTCCATCTCCGTGGCCACTGCGGCCTCGAACATGGTCGGCCATGAAGGCGACATCTTCCGCTTCACCCTGCCCCACTCCCTGGCCATGCTCGGCTTCGTCGCCGTGCTGACCTTGCTGCAGGCCTATGCCCTGAAGTGGATGCTGCCCTAACCCTCTAACGCGCAGAGTCCCAGGTACGGCCGGCCGCGCGTCCTGCGTTGCCGGCCGTATTGTTTACACCCGAAAGAGAGGTTCCCATGACGACAGCCAATCTGGTCGACCAGTTGACGCAAAAGGCTACCCTGGTTTCAGCCGTGGTGCGCCCCGTCGCTTCCATGGATGAAGCCATGGCCTATGTGACCGACGTTTGCGTCGGCAAAGAGGCCTGTCAGATCCTGGCCTCGGGCTGCGACGCGCCCCTGTCCAACACCGCCGAAGCCCTGTGCCGGACCAAACAGGAAAAAATCATCTGCGCCCCGGAAATGCCGGAAGAGGCCATGGCCACCCTGGCCTCCCAGTGCGCCGAGAAAGGCATCAGCCTGATCACCTCCGGCATGCGCTCCCACCTCGGCGGCATCGACATCGGCCTGACCATGGCCGCCGCCGGCATCGCCGAAACCGGCACCGTGGTCGTGCGCTCGAAAAACGAGGAAGTGCGCCTGGCCAGCATGGTGGCCGAAATCCATGTCGCCGTGTTGCCGGCCGGGACCATCGTGGCCGACTCCTACGCCCTGGAGCCCCAGCTCGTCGAATGGATGCAGCAGCCGGACTACACGGCCTTCGTCACCGGCCCCAGCCGCACCGCCGACATCGAGCGGGTGTTGGCCCTGGGTGTGCACGGTCCCCTGGAACTGCACATCCTCATCCTGGAGGACAAGTAAATGCAAGACGCAATCAACCTCAAAGCATACCGCGCCCAACTGCGGGACGCTCTGGAAAACGATTTTCAGCGCCAGGCGCTCGACAAGTTCGCCGTGGCCTACCGCGCCTCCCGGGCCAACGCCTTTGCCGGCATCGACGCCCCGGAACTGATCGCCGAGATCGCCGCGGCCAAGGACGTGGCCATCGACCAACTGGAAGAACTCTTCGCGGAATTCAAGCGCCACGCCGAGGCCGCCGGCACCCATGTCCATCTGGCCGCCACCGCCCACGAGGCCAATGAGATCATCGCCCGGATCGCCAAGGAAAACGGCGTCAAGACCATCGTCAAGTCCAAGTCCATGACCGCCGAGGAGACGCACTTAAACGATCACCTCGAAGGGCAAGGGTTTGAGGTCACGGAAACCGACCTCGGCGAATGGATCATCCAGCTGCGCCACGAAGGCCCGACCCACATGGTCATGCCGGCCATCCACCTGTCCCGCTACCAGGTGGCCGACCTTTTTTCCGAGGTCACCAACCAGAAACAGGACGTGGACATCCAGAAGCTGGTCAAGGTGGCCCGGCGCGAACTGCGCCCCAAATTCTGCCAGGCCGACATGGGCATCTCCGGCGCCAACTTCGCCATTGCCGCCACCGGCACCATCGGCATCATCACCAATGAGGGCAACGGCCGGCTCACCACCACCCTGCCCCGGGTGCACGTGGCCCTGGCCGGCATCGACAAGCTCATGCCGAGCCTGCACGATGCGCTGCGCATCATCCGCTGCCTGCCGAAAAACGCCACCGGCCAGGCCATCACCTCCTACGTCACCTGGATCACCGGCGCGGTTCCCTGCGCGGTCGGGCCGGAAGGCAAGAAGGTCAAGCACGTTGTTTTCCTGGACAACGGGCGCATGGCCATGGCCAAGGATCCTGAGTTCAAGCAGGTGTTGCGCTGCATCCGCTGCGGGGCCTGCGCCAACGTCTGCCCCATCTACCGCCTGGTCGGCGGCCACAAGTACGGCCACGTCTACATCGGGGCCATTGGCCTTGTCGCCACCTACTTCTTCCACGGCCGGGAGAAGGCCAAGAACCTGGTGCAGAACTGCCTCAACTGCGGGGCCTGCAAGGCCGTGTGCGCCGCCGGCATCGACCTGCCGACGCTGATCAAGGAAGTCCACGCCCGCATCCAGGACGAGGAAGGCCATCCGGCCTATTCCACGGCCGTGGGCCAGGTGCTCAAGAACCGCACGCTCTTCCATACCATGCTCAAATCCGCCCGGCTCCTGCAAAAGCCGGTCACCGGCGGCACGCCCTACCTGCGCCATCTGCCCATGTTCCTGTTCAAGGACCACGAGTTCCGGGCGCTGCCGGCCATTGCCGACGAGGCCTTTCGCGACCGCTGGGAGAAGATCAAGCCCCGGGTGGCCCAGGCCAACATCAAGGTGGCGCTGTTCTCCGGCTGCGTACAGGACTTCGTCTACCCCGAGCAGATGGAAGCGGCTGTTGCGGTCATGGCAAGCCAAAAGGGCGTGGCCATGGAGTATCCCAAGGGCCAGTCCTGCTGCGGCTTGCCGCTCATGATGATGGGCGAGAAGAAGGCCGGCCGGGAGCTGGCCGCCCACAACATGAACGCCATCGACGCCCAGGACTACGACTACATCGTGACCATGTGCGCCTCCTGCGCCTCGTATCTCAAGCACGGCTATAAGCGGCTTTTCGCCGACGATCCAGCCATGGCCTACAAGACCTCCCAGTTCTCCCACCGGGTCATCGACTTCAGCTCCTTCGTGCGCGACGTGCTGGGTATTGGCGAAGAGGACTTCGCCGGCCCCGAGAAGAAGATCACCTACCACGCCCCTTGCCACCTGTGCCGGGGGCTCGGCGTCACCGAAGCCCCCCGGGCCCTTCTGCGCGAAGCCGGCATGGAGTATCTGCCGGCCGAGGAAGAAGACGTCTGCTGCGGCTTCGGCGGCTCGTTCTCGGTCAAGTTCCCGGAACTGTCCAAGGAATTGCTCGGCAAGAAACTGGCCAACCTCAAGGCCACCGGCGCAACCGCCATGGCCACCGACTGCCCGGGCTGCATCATGCAGATCCGGGGCGGCTTCGAACACGAGAAGACACCCTTCGAGGTGCGCCACGTGGCCGAGTACCTAGCCGAGCGCCTCAAGGGGAAGAAGTAAGGATAGAGAGAGGAAGAGAGGAAGAATGCCTCCGGCGGCCGGGAGGGAGGATCCCTCCCGGCCCCGTCCTGAAAGGAAGAATGGCTTGGAGTGCGAGAAAATCGCACTCCAAGCCATTTCTTTTTTTGAAGGCTGGAAGTTCAAGCTGTGATTCAAGCCGGCACATTGGGAGATGGGCAGACAACTTGACGGGTACCGCTGTAGCTACGGCGACGAACCGAAGCGCTCGCCAGACGCAACAGTACACCCGACCGCACGTAAAAACACGCTACGGCTCGTGCTTGCCTAATTCATTACGGGATTCCAAAGGGCGAAGCCCTTTGGCCGCCGGAGGCTCTCTTAACGACCCACCCTCAAGCGTCTGGGTAAAGACGGCCGGCGGGCCAGTGGGGGGAGACGAACGTGCCGGACTTGCCGCCGGCCTTGTAGAGGAGGCGAATCTCGCCGATGATGATGTCCTTTTGCACGGCCTTGCACATGTCGTAGATGGTCAGCGCCGCAACCGAAGCCGCAGCCAACGCTTCCATTTCCACACCGGTCTCGGCCGTGGTCGAGGCCTCGGCTTCCACCCGCACGATGGCCGCCGCCTGGTCCACCTCGAAGCGGACGTCGGCAAAGGCCAGGGGCAGCGGATGGCACAGCGGGATCAGGTCGGAGGTGCGCTTGGCCGCCATGATGCCGGCGATCTTGGCCGTGGCCAGGGCGTCGCCCTTGGGCAGGGCGGCGGTGGCTAAAAGGCGCATGGTTTCGGCGGAAAGACGCACCTCGCAGCCGGCAATGGCCAGGCGGCGGGTCTTGGACTTGCCGCCCACATCCACCATGCGGGTGCGGCCTTCGGCGTCGATGTGGGTGAAGCCTTCGCTCATGGCAACCTACTTGAATTCCGGCACTTTGACCTTGCGGTCAATGCGTTTGGCGGCGGTGGCGTCTTCGCGGGCCTTGGCCTCGTCGCCGAGCTTCATGTACAGCATGGCCCGGTTGCCGAAGGCCTCGGCCAGCTTGGCGTCGGTTTCCACGGCCTTGGTGTAGTCGGCCAGGGCTTCCTGCAGCTCGTTTTTGGCCTCGTGGCACACGCCCCGCAGGTTGTAGGCGCTGGCCAGATTCTTGGGCTCCACGGCCGCACCGGCGGCAATGATGCGGGAAAAGGCCGCGATGGCCGCATCCATGTCTCCCTTGGAGCCGGCGGCCATGCCCTCGCGGAAGTCCTGATCCGGGTTGGCCCGGGCCACGGCCGGAAAGGCCAGAACGAGGCCGAGCAGCACAAGCGCCGTGCGGATGCGTTTACCCATGTCAGTTCCCCATGGCCTCTTTGGCCTTCTTAAAGAAACTCTTCACTTTCTTCATGGGCTTTTGCTCGTCGAGGGCCTCGAATTCGCGCAAAAGCTCTTCCTGTTTCTTGGTCAGCCCGCGCGGCGTCACCACCGTCACATGGACGAGCAGATCGCCCCGGCGGCTGGAGCCCGGCACCGGGAGTCCCAGGCCGCGCAGCGAAAAGATCTCGCCGCTTTGCGTTCCCTTGGGGATCTCCATGGACTCCTCGCCGTCAAGCGTCGGCACCTCGATCTTGTGGCCCAGGGCCGCCTGCACGAAGGTGATGTCCTGGCGGTAAAGGAGATCCTGTCCCTGGCGCTCGAACACCTTGTCCGGCTCGACCCGCAGGATGACATAGAGATCGCCGGGAGGACCGCCGTGCAGCCCGGGATCGCCCTCGCCGCGCAGGCGCAGCCGGCTGCCGTCGTCCACGCCGGCCGGCACCCGGACCTTGAGTTCGCGGGTCTGGCGGGTGATGCCCCGGCCCCGGCATTCCTTGCATGGCGTGGCGATGACCCGCCCCTCGCCCCGGCAGACCGGGCAGGTGACCGCGATGCGGAAAAAGCCCTGGGACTGGATGACCTGGCCGGCCCCGCCGCACTGCTTGCAGGTTTCGGCCGAGGTGCCGGGTTCGGCTCCGGAACCGTTGCAGACGTGGCACTGGACGTTTTTCGGGATCTTGAGCTCGACCTCGGTGCCCTTGGCCGCATCGCGGAAGGAGACCGTCAGGTCGTAGCGCAGGTCGTTTCCGGCCTGGGGGCGCGGCCCGCGCGAGGCGCGGCCGCCAAAGCCGAAAAACTCCCCGAAGATGTCGGAGAAGGCGCTGAAGACGTCGTCGGTGGTGCCGAAGCCGCCAAACCCGTTGCCGCCCATGCCTTCATGGCCGAAACGATCGTATCTGGCCCTGTTTTCCGGGTTGCGCAACACCTCGTAAGCCTCGGCCGCTTCCTTGAACTTGGATTCGGACTCGGGATCGTCAGGATTGCGGTCAGGATGGTACTTGAAGGCCTGCTGGCGGTAGGCCTTCTTGATCGTTTCATCGTCGGCGTCTCGTTCGACGCCGAGAATTTCATAATAATCCCGGGGCATTGTGTCTTCTAGTTGGTTTCAGGAAGCACCACGCCCGCTTCCTCGATGGACTCGGCCGGCAACACTTCGCCGGCGGCGATCTCCCGCAGGGCGGTGACGACTTCCTTGTTTTTGCATTCGATCAGCGGCTCGTACCCTTCGCGGTACTGGTGCACCCGCTTGATGGCCATCTGCACGATCAGGAAGCGGTTATTGATTTTTTCCAGGCAATCTTCAACGGTGATGCGCGCCATGCGGTTCTCCTTGCACGTTGGATGCGGTAGGACGCTTTGCCGGAGCGCTTATGCGCTACCCTGGTAAGACGTTATTTCGCCGCGTCAAGGGGGGGAGCCCCTGGTTGTCCCAGACGAACGGACGATGGATTTCCAACGCGAAACCGAAGTTTCTACCCCACTCGCCTCGACCCGTCAAGGGGCAAACCCTCCGGCCTAGTAGGCCAGCTTGCCCAGGGACTTGAGAATCAGCGTGGCTCCCATGGCGAACATGCCCATGAGGCCCATGCCGCAGGAAAATCCGGCCAAAAGCACCGGCGCGTACTGCCGCCAGCGCTTTCCGTAATGCTTGAGGAAATAATAGCGCCCGAGAAGCGCCCCCACCACTTCGAGAATCAGCCCATGGGGCACGCTCTGGCCCAGGCCGCGCACGATGCCGTAGACGAGCAGCACCGGCAGGCCGAAAATCATGAGCAGCATGTAGACGATAAGGCCAAGTCCCAGGCCGGCGCTGACGATCCAGCCGTTTAGCGCCTGGAAAAAGAGCGAATTGCCCTCCAGGGTGGAGGTCTGCATGAGCAGGGTGTTTAAGGCCTGCAGGTGCCACAGTTCCTGGGCATAGGGGTAGCTGGCCGAGGGAATGGGGGCGAGTTGCCAGATGAACTGGGAAAAGAGCAGACTGGAAACCATGACCACCGGGAACACCACGATCTCGGCCTTGATGATGCCGCGAAGGCTCGTTCCGGTCAGCTCGATTTCCCGGAAATCCACCGTCGCCTTGCCGTAGTTGTGGATGGGGATGGGGGCGTACCAAATCTCGATGCCCTGGTAGCCGAAAAACTTGGCCCCGGCGATGAAGCTGGCCTCACGCACCAGGGGCAAACTCACGAACTGGCCGGCGATGCCTTCCATGCGGGCGGTGATGTAGGAAATAAGCGGCGTGTAGATAAAGCCGTAGAGCACGAAAAAGAGCCAGGGGAACTGGGGCACCAGCCACAGGCACATGCCGATGTAGGCCAGGGTGGAGAAGACGTAGATGGCGATGGACACCCAGAAATTGATGTCGCCGCGCGCCTTGTTGGTGTCGAACAGGGCCTTGTAGGCCGCGCCGCCCACCCCGCCCTGGCGCAACGACTTGAACACCTGCCAGATGCCGATGACGCCGATGGCCAGGCCGAGGCCAATGCCGAAGGACATGTAGAAGTCGAAGTTGTTGGCGAACACCGTATCCACCGTGCCCATGCCCTGCCGCCAGCGGTGCAGGATGCCGTGGGAATAGAGGATGGGGTTGGCCACGATGGTGATGACAAGCCCTACCAGACCGCCGATGACGGCCCAAAACGGCAGCACCATGCCGGTGAAGACCAGCCCCAGGTCGAACTGGATGCCGGTGGCCACGGCCGGCAGCCAGCCCTCGGTGTTGCGGGTGAAATCGGCCCAGGGAATGGGGATCAGGCGCACCGGTTCGGTGAAGACCAGCCCGGAAACCACCGGAAAAAGGACATAGATCGCGCCGAAGGCCAGCCCGATCATGCCGCCGATGGAAAAGACCCGCCATTTCCAGCCGGTCTTGCGGTCCTCGGTGGACTCGGCCAGGGCCATGGTGCCAAGCGCTCCCACCGGGGCCATGGGAAAGGGCAGCTTTTCCACGTCGGAGGTGACGCGGTACAGGGCATAGCCCAGGCCGAAATGGTCGATGCGCTGGATGATCTGGGAGCCGACCAGAAGCAGGATGGGCACCAGCCAGTCGCGGTGCAGGAAGGTGCGGGCTAAAAGCGAATCCGAGTCCGGTCCCGGGGCCACCCACAGCGGAATGAGGTCGGTGAGGCCCAGCATCTTGGCCGCGTCGGACTGCACCAGGTACTGGTTCCACAAGAGGCCATGAAACGGCGAGGCCATGGCCGCCCCGGCCATGTAGTAGAGCAGGAAGATTTCCTGTTGTCTCAGTTCAGTATAGGCCCGCTTGGCGATTTCGGCAAAGAGGATGATGGTCACCCAGCGGGCGGCCGGGCCGATGCCGGTGCCGATGACAAGCTGGAGATACATGCTGCCCGGCATCATCAGAAAGCCGATGAAGACCGCGCCGACAATAGTCTTCCAGTCGAAGCCCTCTTCGAAACGGGTCGGCGTGGGGAGCAGATCCCGGTATTCGGCTAATTCTTTGTCGTCGTACATCGGTCGTCCTAATTCGGCAGCACGAGATAGCTTTGCCCGGTCCACAGTCCGATCAGGGCATAGATGCCGCCCATGCAAAAATCACCCAGTATGAGGCCAATAAAGAGCAGGCGCACCCGTTTCATGAGCACGATGCCGCCGTAGCGCAGGGTGAGATGATTGCACAGCCAGCCTAAGAAAAAGGAAAACCACAAGATGCGCATGGACGAGCTGTACATGGTGAGAAAACCGAGCGGATGGATGGGCCACCAGTAGAAATGCTGGTAGGCGACGACCAGGGCCAGCATGACCGCCGCCCCGGCCACGGTGAAGCCGATGACGGTGCTGTTGGCCCCGGCCGGGGCCTCGATGAGGCGCTGGACGTTTTCATAGACCGTACTCACCGTCTGGGTCTCCCA
>JBKICS010000030.1:0-5016 GCA_046567015.1 Acidobacteriota bacterium
GTGACGAAAAAAGCCAGGCCGAAGAGGCCGAAGACCACCGAGGGCACGCCGGCCAGATTGTTGATGCCCAGGCGGATCAGCCGCAGGGTGCGGCCGGGCCGGGCGTATTCGTTGAGGTAGACGGCCGAGGCCACGCCCAGGGGAAAGGCCACGCACATGGTGCCAAGGCTCAGGCACAGCGTGCCGACGATGCAGGGCAGGATGCCGCCGGCGGTCATGGAGTCGCGCGGCATTTCGGCCAGAAACGACCAGGAAATGGCCGGCAGCCCCTTGATGAGCAAGAAAGCGCAGATAAGGACCAGCGCGGCCATGTTGATGCCCGAGGCCAGCCCGAACACGCCCCACATGAGCTTTTGGGTGCGGTGACGGCGGGCCAACCCGACAGGGGCGAGGGCGGATGGATGCATGTCAGGGCTCCTTGCCGGCGGCTACAGGGTGGCCGCGCCGACCTGCTTGTGCTTTTCGGCCACATGGCTGGCGACGAGGTTGAAAACCAGGGTGAAGAGGAAAAGCACGATGCCGATGGCGAAAAGCGCCCGGTAGTGATTGCCCCGAAACGAGGCTTCGGCCATCTCCGCCGCGATGCTCGACGGCATGGGGCGCACGGGCGAGAAGATGGAACTGGGAATCATGGCCGCGCCGCCGGCCACCATGAGCACGACCATGGTCTCGCCGATGGCCCGGGACATGCCGAGCATGATGGCCGTGGAGATGCCCGACAGCGAGGCCGGCAGCACCACCTTGGCGATGGTCTCGAAATGGGTGGCCCCAAGGGCCAGGGAGGCTTCCTTGAGTTCCCGGGGCACGGCGTAGATGGCGTCCTCGGACACCGAACAGATGGTGGGCACGGACATGAACGCCAGCATGACGGCGGCGTTGAAGAGATTGAGCCCGGTGGCCAGATCGAAGGCTTCCTGGATGTAGGGCGCCACCACCACCATGCCGAAAAAGCCGATGACCACCGACGGCAGGGCGGCCAGCAGTTCCACCACGGGTTTGAACAGGTCGCGGGTACGCCGGCTGGCGATCTCGGCCAGGTAGATGGCGGTCATGACGCCAAGGGGAATGGCGATGGCCGAGGACAGGGCCGTGACGGCCAGTGAGGCCACGATCAGCGGCAGGATGCCGAATTCCGGCGGATCGGACGTGGGGTACCAGAAGGAGCCGAACAGAAAGTCGAAGACCGAGACGAGCTTGAAAATCGGCAGGCCCTCGATGAACAGATAGACCATGATGAGCGCCAGGGCCACGATGGAACTCAGCGCCGTGAGAAAAAAGATGTTGCGGACCAGGACGTCCTGGGATTTGCGCGAAAGGGCCATGGCGTCTCCCCTGGAACGCGCCCCGGACCGATTGCCGGACCGGGGCGCGAATGGTGCTCGGAATGCGGCGTGGTTCTAGTTGAGCGGCACGAAACCGGCTTCCTTGACCAGCTTCTGACCTTCGGCGCCGAGCAGGAAGTCGACCAGGCCCTTGACCGCGCCGGCCGGAGCGCCGTTGGTGTAGATGTAGAGGTCGCGGGAGATGGGGTACTTCTTGGACTTGGCGTTCTCGGCGGTGGCCTCGATGCCGTCGACGGTCAGGCCCTTGGTGGAGGCGTCGAGGTAGCCGATGCCCACGTAGCCCATGGCGTTCTTGTTCTTGCTGACCGCCTGGACCACGGCGCCGTTGGAGGCCTGCATCAGCGCGCCGGGGAAGACGCGTTCCTTCTTCATGACCAGCCCTTCCCAGGTCTCGTAGGTGCCCGAGGAAGTGTCGCGGGAGACGACCACCACCGGGCCTTCGCCGCCGAGATCCTTCCAGGAGGTGATTTTGCCCGTGTAGAGATCCTTGAGCTGGGCCAGGGTGACGGCGGAGAGCTTGTTGGCCGGGTTGACGATGGGCACGATGGCGTCGATGGCGCACACGATCTGGTTGGGGGCGATGTTCTTGGTCTTGGCCAGATCCAGTTCCTTGGGCTCGATGGCGCGCGAGGCCATGGCCACGTCGGTGGCGCCGTCGAGGAGCGCCTTGATGCCGTTGCCCGAACCGCCGCCGGACACCGTGATCTTCACGTCCGGGTGGGCCTTCATGTAGGCTTCGACGACTTTTTGCATGATGGGCAGCACGGTGGTGGAACCGTCAACCTTGATGGTGGTGTCGGCCATGGCGGTAGAGGGCAGCAGCAGGAACGCGGCAACGATGCCAATAAGCTTTTTCATGGATATCCTCCGTAAAGAAATTGGTCGCGCCATGGTTGGCGCGAAACGCCCGAAGTCACGGCCGGAAGGTAGGAAGGCCCGGTTACGGTCCTGTGACAGAGCCACGGAAAACGCGTGACGCCGGGCCGGGGCCGCCAGACGAGCCATTTCCCGTATACCTCCGCCCGGGCATTGTTACAATGCGTCGTTTGACAACGCTGGCCGCGCCCCCTTTGCGGTCGCCTTGACCCGGACAGCCGGCCGGTTTATCCACAAGGCTTAAACGCGGCGACGGTTTGGCTCGCGCGCGTCCAAATCCGTCGCCGGAGCCGCCATGACCCCACCGTTCATCCTTTCGCCGTCCCTGCTTTCCGCCGACTTCGGCCGGCTGGCCGACGAGCTGGCCGCCCTGGCCGCCGCCGGCGTCGAGTGGGTCCATCTCGACGTCATGGACGGCCTGTTCGTGCCCAACATCACCTTCGGTCCGCCCGTCATCGCCGCCCTGCGCAAAACCAGCTCGCTCTATTTCGACACCCACCTCATGATCGAGCGGCCCGAGCGGTATCTGAGCGCCTTTCGCGACGCCGGGGCGGATCTGATCTGCGTCCACGCCGAGACCACCGTCCACCTGGAGCGCACCGTGGCCGAAATCGCCCGCCTGGGCGCGGCCCCGGCCGTGGCCCTCAATCCGGCCACCCCCCTTTGCGCCGTGGAATACCTCCTGCCCCAACTGGATATGGTGCTGATCATGACCGTCAACCCGGGTTTCGGCGGCCAGTCCTTCATTCCCTTCTGCCTGGACAAGATCCGCGATCTGGCCGAGATCCGCCGCCGCCGGGGATTGTCCTTTCGCATCCAGATCGATGGCGGCGTGACCCCGGGCAACACCGCCGACTTGCTCGCGGCCGGAGCCGACATCCTGGTTTCCGGGTCCGCCTTTTTCGGCTACCCCCCATACCAAGAGCGCCTGCATGCCTTTCACGCGGCGGCCGCAAACCGTCCGGCCTAACCGCCACGGCCCCCTGCGGCCCCGCCGGCGGCAGCCCCACCCGGCTGTCGGACTGGCGGTTTGCGCCTCGGGCCCGACCGACAGCGACTGCCGGCTGGCGCGGCTGGCCTCCATCATCGCCGCCCTGGACCAGGCCATCGCCTTCGTCACGCCGGCCGGAGTCATTGCCGAGATAAACGACCGCTACCTGGACTGGCTCGGCCGGTCCAGGCAGGATGTGCTCGGGCAAAATCTGGCGGAGCTTGGCCTTGAGACCGAGGACTATCAGGCGCAAGCCTTCCTGGACCTCTTTCGCCGGGGCGTGGCCCATGCCCCGGTGTCCTTCGCCAGCCGGGTCGCGGCCCGCGACGTCACGGTCAAGCTCCAGCCCGTCATCGAGGCGGCCGCCTTCACCGGATTGATCGTGTCGCTGATCGACGTCACCCCGCTGGTCGAGGCGCGCCTTGGCGTCGAGCGCGAAAAAGGCTTTCTCGAACAGGTCATCACCATCGCCGGCGCGGCCATCTGCATCGTCAACCGCGACGACGTGGTGGTCACCATCAACGACGAATTCACCGCCATCACCGGCTTCACCCGGGACCAGGCTCTGGGCCGACGGCGGGGCAAGCTCCTGCGCGAATCCCCGCCCTCCCCCTGCCCGGCCCAGGTCGCGGACGCCGCCGTGCAAAAACGCCAGTCGAGCATCCTCACCCGCGACGGCCGCCGGCTCACCATCTTAAAAAACGCCGCCCCCATCCGCGACGCCCAGGGCCAAACCAGCGGCGGCATCGAATCGTTCGTGGACGTCTCCGACCTCATCCGGGCCCAGCTCGAAGCCGAGGAAGCCAGCCGCATGAAGTCGGCCTTCCTGGCCAACATGAGCCACGACATCCGCACCCCCCTAAACGCCATCATGGGCCTGTCCCAACTGCTGCTCACCGCCGGCCTGACCCCGGATCAGCGCGAATACGTCGAAACCATGCGCTCGGCCGGCGAAGGGCTGCTGGTCATCCTAAACGACATCCTCGATTTCTCGCGCATCGAGATCGGCCGCCTGGAGATCCGCCCGGCCCCCCTGGACATCGACCGGCTCCTGGAGGAGGTGCGCCGGGTCATGACCCCGTCGGCCAGCGACAAGGGACTCACCCTGACCATCACGCGCGATCCGATCCTGCCGCGCGTGCTCATTTGCGATCCGGTGCGTCTCAAGCAGATCCTGCTCAACCTCCTGTCCAACGCCATCAAATTCACCCCCAGCGGCCTGGTGGCCCTGTCCGTGACCCGGGCCAACCCCCAGGCCGCCCCCCGCATCGGCAACGACCCCCGGATCTGGACCCGGTTCGAGGTCAAGGACACCGGACCGGGCATCCCCGAGCAACTGCGCCAAGGCATCTTCGAGCCCTTTGTCCAGGCCCCGGACGCCCTGGTCCACAACCCCGGCGGCACCGGCCTGGGCCTGTCCATTTCCAACCGGCTGGTCCGGCTGCTCGGCGGGGCAGGCCTGGACGTGGTCAGCCAGCCCGGCCAGGGCAGCGCCTTTTTCTTCAGCCTGCCCCTGACCGAACCCGTGGGCACGGCGATCCGGCCGGCGGCCGCGCCCCTGCCGCCCTCGGCCGACTTCGGCTGGCTCAAGGTCCTGGTGGCCGAGGACAACGCCTTCAACCGTTTTCTGCTGCAAAAAATCCTGGAAAAGCTGGGCGTCGGCCAGGCCGACTTCGTCGGCGACGGCAATGAGGCCGTGGCCAGCGTGCTGGCCGGGATCGCCGGCGGCGCTCCCTACGACGTCATCTTCATGGACCTGCGCATGCCCGGTCTCGACGGCCTGGAAGCCGCCCGCCAAGTGCGCCA
>JBKICS010000031.1:0-8726 GCA_046567015.1 Acidobacteriota bacterium
CCGCCCCGCCAACGCCGCCCCCGCGACCAGGGGGTCCGGGGGGGATGATCCCCCCCGGATTTCTTCTCTTTTGTCCGCGCTGTCCACTCACTTTTGACAACGGCTGCAAAATGTCGAGGTGCGCCCGGCGACTTTGACGGCGGTGAGCGTTTTGCCGCAGGTCGGGCAGGGCTGGCCTGCCTTGCCGTAGACCTGGAAATGGTTTTGGAAGCCGCCTTCCACGCCGTCCGGGGTGCGGTAGTCGCGGATCGTGCTGCCGCCGGCTTCGATGGCCCGGGCGATGACGTCCTGGATGGCGGCGAGCAGCGCACGGCGCCTGGCCGGAGTCAGGGCCTTGGCCGGCCGGTCCGGCCGGATGCCGGCGGCGAAGAGCGATTCGTCGGCGTAGATGTTGCCGATGCCGGCGATGACGCGCTGGTCGAGGATGGCCGCCTTGATGCGGGTGGTCTTGCGCGCAAGCTTTTCCTCGAAGGCCTCGGGCGTCATGTCCCAGGGTTCGGGGCCCAGGGTCGCGTAGAAATCCCAGGCGGCCAGCGCCGTCGGCGTCAGCAGCCGGGCCGAGCCGAAGCGGCGCAGGTCGGAAAAGACCAGCGTCTGTCCGTCGCCGAGGCGCACGAGCAGGCGGGCGCGCTCGGGGTCCGGCGCGTCGGAGGGCGCGATGTGGAAGCGGCCGGTCATTTTGAGATGCAGGGCCAGGAACGCCGGACTGTCGTCGGTGATGTGGGGTCGGGGGCCGAGGGTCACGAGCAAGAGCTTGGCCCGGCGGCCGACGGCCTCGATGGTGCGGCCGAGGGCGGCCTTGGCAAAGGCGGCCCGGGTGGATGGTCCTGCCAAGACCGTGGCGTCGGGCACGTCGATGCCGGTCACCACGCGGCCGGTCAGGCCCGGGGCCAGGGCGCGGGCAATGGTTTCCACCTCGGGAAGTTCGGGCATGGCGGTCTATTTGCCGGCTGGCGGCGCGGCCAGCGGTATGGCGACGGCGAGGGTTTCACCGGCCCGGGAGACGGTAAGCGTCAGCGGCTCCCCGGCCTTGAGCGCTTCCATGGCGGCCTGGTGGAGCACGGCCAGTTCCGTGGCCGGATGCGTTCCGGCGGCAACGACGGCGTCGCCGGACATGAGGCCTGCCTTGGCGGCAGGCGAGTCCGGGACCACGGCCGTGACGAGCAGCGGCGTGGCGGGCTGGCCCGGAGCGGGCCGGTCATGGGACAGGGTCATGCCGAGCCGGCTTTTCTGGATGGCCGGGCAGACGTAAAAGAGGTGGGCGTCGTCGGGATCGGGCGGTTCGCCGCCGCGCCAGGGTATGACGGCGGCCACCGTGGCCGCGGGATCATACACGCCAAGGCGTCTGGCGATGCCCCAGCCGCCGGCCACGTGGCCGGCTCCGGCGATGACCACCACCGGCCGGCCGGTCAGGGCGTGGGCGGTAAGCGCCCGGGCGGCCATTTGCGTGTCCCACAGGGACTGGACGGTGAGGAAATCGGCAAAGGGATCGCGCGACGGCGGGGCGTCCTGGGCCGGGGCGGCCTTGGTCGCGGTCGCGGCGGCGGTCGTCGCGGCGGGCGCACCGGCTGCCGCGCTTGCAGGCTTTCGCATGGCGGCATGCTGGGCAAAAAGCCCGCGCAGTTCCTCGACTTGCTCCGGGGCCGGCGGCAGCACCGCACCGGGCAGGCTGGCCCGCTCGGCCGGGGACAGGGCGTCAAGGCCCAGTTTGCCGACTTTCCGGGCCAGCCCCTTGGGGGCGTTGAGCGCAAAAAGGGGCAGGCGGTATTCCCGGGCCGCCTCGAAAATGGGGGCGTAGAGCTCGAAATCGAAGCCCCAGGTGGCCTTCCAGTCCAGGGCGTGGGGCAACTCGGCCAGGGACAGGCGGCCGTCGCCGAATCGGTCGAGGACGGGCTGCAAGTCGGCCGGGACCATTTCCAACCCGATGGCCGGGAAGACGCCAACGGCGGCCAGCCGGCGGATGACGGCGGCCTGGGCCAGATGGTCGCAGGGGTTGGGATGCTCTTCGCCAAGGAGGATGTAGTCGGCCCCGGCCACGTCTCTGGCAAAGGCCGCCGGGGACAGGGGGCGCGCCGCGTCGTCGACCAGGCTTTCCGGGGCAGGAACCGGAGCGGGCGGAAGCTTGGCGCGGTGGCTGACGCACCCGCCGCCAAGGGCGGCCAGGGGGAGCAGCGCGGCCAGGAAAAGGCCCGTCAGGGCGCGGGGGATTCCCGCGCCCTGACGGGCCGAAGAGGCGGCGAGGGCGTTGGCCGACGCGTTCATGGCGTATGGATGGCGGCCGGCGCGCCTAGTCCCACTTGCGTTTGTCTTCGATGGGCTTGATCTGGGGCGGCAGGGTGCCGGGGGCGACCACGGTCAGTCCCGGACGCAGCTTGATCTTCTCCCGGAACTTGTGGAGCAGATCTTCCTCGCGTTTGAAGTTGGAGGCCTCGATGACGAGGTTCATCTCGTCGATGCCGCCGGGATTGGTGACCTCGATCTGCCAGCGCTTGATCTCTTCGAAGCGGGTGATGACCTGCTCGACCTGGTGCGGGTAGACGAACATGCCCTTGATGCGGGCGGTGGTGTCCACCCGGCCCACGATGGAGCCCAGGCGCGGCGAGGTCCGGCCGCAGGGGCAGGGCGCGCGTTCGATGTAGGACAGGTCGCCCGTGGCGAGGCGAATCAGCGGATAGGTCTTGTTAAACGCCGTGACCACGATTTCGCCGACCTCGCCGTCCTTGAGCGGGATGCCCGTATCCGGATGGCAGATTTCGACAAAGGCCCGGTTGGCGATATGCAGGCCGGTCTTGTGGAAGCATTCGTAGCCGATGCAGCCGACATCCGCCGTGCCGTAGCCCTGGCGCATGATGATGTCGAACTTCTTCTCGAGGTTTGCGCGCAGCTTCTCGGAGAATTTCTCGCCGGTGACGAAGGCCACTTCCATGTACAGGTCTTTGCGCAGATTAAGCCCCATCTCCTCGCCCTTCTGGGCCAGGTGCATGAGGTAGCTCGGGGTGCCGACGTAGCCCGTCACCCGCAGCTTCTGCATGATCTCGAGCTGGGTTGCGGAGTTGCCGGGTCCGGCGGGCACCACGGCGCAGCCCAGGTTTTTGAGCGGCTCTTCGAACATGAGGCCGGCCGGGGTCATGTGATAGGGGAAAGTCACCTGCACGAGGTCGCCGGAGCGGAAGCCGCAGGCATAGAAGCCTTCGGTCCAGCCCCAGTAATCGTCCTCGCGGTCCTCGGGGTCGAAGATCGGTCCGGGGGACAAAAAGATCCGCCGCAGTTCGCCCATGTCCTTGGTGAGCAGCCCTCCCAGGCGCGGACCCATGGACTGGAGAAAGATGAGTTCTTTCTTCTTGAGAATGGGTATGTGCTTGAGGTCCGAGAGGGTCTTGAACTTCGAAGCCTGGAACTGGGCGCGGTCGAAGCGCTTTTTGACGTCCTCGGAATACCGGTACGCATACGAGAGCAGATCCTTGATTTGGATCTGGTAGTATTGCCGGCGTTCCGATTCGTCGAGCACTTCCCGGCGGGAATAGATGCCCTCGGTGCGGTCCTTACGGGTCATGACGGGTCTCCTTGGAGCGAAATCCCGTGGTGGGAAAAAGAGAGGCCTTATAGCGCGGGCCGCCGCAAAGATCAAGCAGTTCGAGCGGCGCGTCCCGCCAGGGCCCGCTGGACCACGGCCAGCAGTTCGTAGCGGGTGACCGGCTTCATGATGTAGTCGGTCATGCCGGCGGTCAGGCCGCGCTGGCGGTCGGCCGGCGTGGCGGCGGAGGAAAGCCCCACGATGGGAATATCCCGGGGCACGCCGGCATCCGCGCCCTCCCGGATGCGGCGGGTGGATTCCAGGCCGCAGATGCCGGGCATCTGCACGTCCATGAGCACCAGGTCCACGGGTCGGGTGCGCAGGATGTCGATAAGCTGGTCGTACGAATCGGCGATAAGGGGCAGGTAGCCGCGATCCTCCAGGATGCGCTTGACCAGCAGTTGGGAGATGGCGTCGTCCTCGGCATAGACAATAACCGCCCCGGGATCCTGGCCGGAAACGGGTTTTCGCTCGGCGGCGGCCTCCGGGCGCGGCAGCTGGGTATGCGGAGCCGGGAGGCGCAGCACGGCCGTGAAGGAAAAGGTGCTGCCAAGGCCCAGGGTGCTTTCCAGGTGCATGGAGCCGCCCATCTTCTCGACGATGCTTTTGGAGATGCCAAGGCCGAGGCCGGCCTGGGCGAAGCGTTTGCTGAGAAACGGTTCGCCGATGGTGAAATGATCGAAGATGTCCTGCTGTCGCTCCTGGGGGATGCCGATGCCGGTGTCGCGCACGGAAAACGTCAGCGTCGCGGTCTCGGGCGTTTGGCCCGGGGCGGCGGCCACGGTCACCCCGATGGTCCCGCGTTCGGTGAATTTGAGCGCGTTGTGGATGAGATTGAGGAGCACCTGGCGCAGGCGCTGGGCGTCGCCGACGAGAAACTGGGGCACGTCGTCGTTGACGCCGGTGGCAAAACCCAGGCCGCGCGAGGCGGCTTCCTCGCCGCACAGGGCGAACAGCGCCTCGAGCATGGCGCGCAGGTCGAACACTTCCTCGACCAGGACGAGCTGGCCCGCGCTTATGGAAGTCATGTCCAGCAGGGCGTTTATGACGCCGAGGAGCTGGTTGGAGGCGTTCATGGCCAGATCCAGGAACTGGCGGCGGCGCGGGTCGTCCTCGCCCTGCTGCAGCAGGCTTAACATCCCCATGATGCCGTTTAAGGGGGTACGCAGCTCATGGCTCATGTTGGCCAGAAACTGCTCCTTGGCCGCGCCGGCCTTGGCGGCCGCGCCGGCAAAGGCGGAGAATTCGCGGTAAAACGACGTGAGCACGGCCTGGCGTTCGGGCGACACCCAGGGGATGAGCTGCAAGGCGGCGTCGGCGGTCTTCGCGCGGCCGAAAAGCGCCTCGCGGTCCGCGGCCTCGGTGAAATACGGCCCCAAGGTCAAAAAGCCCGCCCCGCCGTCGCGAAGCGGTACGGGGAATCGGCGCAAGGTCATGCCAAGGGGGCAGGCGGCCGCTGGCTGGCTGCCGTCCAGGGGAAGCACGGCGTCGTCGGCCAGCAGCGGACAGGGACCGCGCTCGGGAAATTCCCGGTGCAAAATGGCATGGGCCTCGGCTCCCGGATCGGGCCAGACCGGCGGATGGGCCTCGGACCAGACCGTGACCGGAATGCCGAGCAGTTCCGTCAGGGGGTCGAGCAGTCGCTTGAGCGACCGGGGGGCTTCCGCGCGCAACACATCTCTTGCCATGGTAAGACTCTTAGCCGCATCCACCGGGGAGGTCAATCGGGTGGGCCGGAATAGCCCTTCATTCCTCACTCAAAAGACGAAGATTCGGAGCCCAGGGAGTCGAGGCTGTCCGGGAAATCGGCCGGCGGGGGAGGCGGGCACACCGCCCGGCCGCCGTGGCGGGCAAAGACCAGGAACCCGGTGTGGGCCACCATGCGGTCCTCGGGGCGCAGGCGCTCGGGCACGGGCTTGTAGCGCCGCACCAGGATCTCCAGCACCTCGATGTCCTCGAAGGGGGATTTTTCCAGGGCCCAGAGCAGTTCGCTGATCTGGTTGGTGGTGGGGAGCAGAAACCCGATGGGCGCGCCCGGGCGCATGACGGACGCGGCCTGGTCGAGGTAGTCCCAGGGCGTGCGCACATCCAGGAAGAGGGCGTCGGCGTCCGTGGGATCGGTCAGGGGGTCGCCCTTGACCACGGATTCCGGGTAAAAGCCTTCGGCGATGTCCTGGTTGTGGCGCGAGACCCGGTGGCCAAGGCCCACGGCATCCAGGTTCTCGCCGGCCAGGGCGTAGAATTCCGGGCGTTTTTCAAAGGTGTAGACCCGGCCCGTGTCGCCCACGTGCCAGGCCAGGGCCAGGGTCAGGCCGCCCGAGCCGCTGCCCGATTCCACCACCCGCACCCCGGGCCCGATGCCCAGTTTCAAAATGACGTAACCGATCTCCTTGGGGTACATGATCTGGGTCGAGCGCTTGACGCCCTTGATGAGGTCATAGGTGGAAGGACGCAGGATCCGAAAGACATGGCCGAGGTGGGTGGCCACCGCGCCGCCGCTGCCGGCCCGCAGAACGTCGGCGAATCGGATCATGCCTTCCTGGGTGTGCAGCACCGTTTCCGGGTCGAAACGCCGCAGATATCGCTTGCCCTTGGGGGAGACCAGAAGTATCAAATCGCCCTGTTTCACATGTGCTCCGGAGTGGTTAAATGGGGTCGAGGCCCTTGACCACGCCGGGGCGCGCCTGTCAAGTGTGCGAGAGGGCAAGGAGGAACAGGCCACGAACCCACTTCAGTACGTTTTCGGACCGGTCAGATCGGGCCGCCTCGGCGTTTCGCTGGGGCTCGATCTGCTGGGGGCCCGGATCTGCACGTTCGACTGCCTCTACTGCGAGGCCGGCGTCACCGAGGCCCTGACCACCGCCCGAAAACCCTACGTCAGCGCCAGGCGCATCCTGGATGAGCTGGCGGCCTGGAAGGCCGCCAGCCATGCCCTGCCCGACGTCGTGACCCTGGGGGGACTTGGCGAACCCTGCCTCAATGCCGACCTCGGCGAGATCATCGCCGGGGCCAAGGAACTTTTCCCCGACATCCCCGTGGCCGTGCTCACCAATTCGAGCTTGCTGCCCGATCCGGACGTCCGGGGAGCGCTTTTGGCCGCCGACATCGTGCTGCCCTCCATGGACACGCTGGTCGAGGCCGAGTACCGCCTTATAAACCGCCCCCATGCCGACATCGGCCTGGACGCCATTCGCCAGGGCCTGCTCGATTTTCGGGCCAGTTACGGCGGTTCGATTTTTCTGGAAGTACTTTTGCTGGCCGGCATCAATGATACGGCCGCCAATCTCGATTTGTTGCGGGTGTTTTGCCGGGAGCTTGCGCCCGAGCGGGTGGACGTCGTCACCATGTCCCGGCCGGGAGCCCATCGCGGGGCCGCGGCCGTATCCCGCGAGACGCTCGCCCGGTTTCGCCAGGCCCTGGGCGGTGTGCCGGAAGCGGACGCCCGGGCCGGCGCAGAAGACGGACACGGTCCGGCGGCCCTGGCCAGCCGGCATGCTCAGGAGCTTGCGGCCCGCATCGCCGCCTCCGTGGCCCGTCGCCCCCAGACCGAGGAAGGACTGGCCACGGGACTTGGCGTTCCCGTCGAACATGTCCGGCAAGCCTTGCGCGCGTTGCTGCGCGACGGAGCGGTCCGAAAGGAACGCGCCAACGACGATTTTTTCTATTCCGGATGACCGGAGAAAACAAAATTTTGCCCGGGCAAGCCTGCCCTGGCAGGGAGTTTCATGGAAATGAGCAGAGGGAAGAAGCGGAAACAGAAGATGTTCATCAGCGTGCTGCCCGGCGAACAGGTCGAGGTGGCCGTGGCCGAGGACGGCCTGCTGCTGGAATACTACGTGGAAATGGTCCACCAGGCCAAGACCCGGGGCCATATCTACAAGGGCAAGATCCACAACATCGACCCGGCCCTGCAAGCCGCCTTCATCAATTATGGGGCCGAGCGCAACGGCTTTTTGCAGATCGACGAAGTTCACCCCGAGTACTATCAGATCGTGCACGCCGGCGAGCGCCGCCCCAAATATCCGCCCATCCAGAAAGCGCTGAAAAAGAATCAGGAACTGCTCGTCCAGGTGGTCAAGGAACCAACCGGCCATAAGGGCGCGTTTCTGACCACCTACCTGTCCCTGCCGGGCCGTTATTTCGTCCTGACGCCTGGCCGCGAGCAGCGGGGCGTGTCGCGCAAGATCGAGGACGAGGCCGAAAGAAAGCGCCTCAAGGAAGTCATTTCCGGGCTCAAGCTCGACGAGGGCCTGGGCCTTATCGTGCGCACCGCCGCCCTGGCCCAGTCCAAGACCTCGCTCGAGCGCGACCTGTCCTATCTCAAGCGCCTGTGGAAGGAAGTGCGCCAGCGCGGCACCACCGCCGCGACGCCGAGCCTCATCTACCAGGAGCTGGACCTGTCCTCCCGGGCCGTTCGCGACTACCTCACCGACGACGTGGGCGAAATCTGGGTCGACGAGCCGGAAACCGCCAAGCGCGTGGCCGAAATGGCGGCGCTGGTCTATCCCCGCCGGCCGGGCATCGTCAAAGGGCACAGCGACATCGACATCCCGCTGTGGGACCGCTTCAACCTGCGCAAGCAGATCGAGCAGCTTTACGGGCGCGAAGTGACCCTGCCAAGCGGCGGCGTCCTGGTCTTCGACCACGCCGAGGCGCTGACCGCCGTGGACATCAACTCCGGCAAGATCGGCGGCGAATCCAATTTTCGCGAGATGGCGCTCAAAACCAACGTCGAAGCCTCGGAAGAGGTGGCCCGGCAGTTGCGCCTGCGCGACATCGGCGGCCAGGTGGTCATCGATTTCATCGAGATGAAGGACAGAAAACACGTGGCCGAGGTGGAAAAAACCCTGCGCGCCGCCTTTAAAAACGACCGGGCGCGCACCGACGTCGGCCGCATCTCCCGCTTCGGGCTGCTCGAAATCGTGCGCCAGCGCCTGGGCTCCTCGGCCCTGTCCATCACCAGCGAACCCTGCCCCTGCTGCAACGGCTCGGGCCAGCGCCGCAACCACGAATGGCAGGCGCTCACCGTGCTCAAGGACATCTACCGCCAGTTGCGCAAGGATACCACTCAGGAGTCCGTCACGGCCAAGGTGTCCGAGGAACTCGCCCTGTACATGCTCAACAACAAGCGGGCGCGGCTGTCGGCCATGGA
>JBKICS010000032.1:0-3829 GCA_046567015.1 Acidobacteriota bacterium
CAGTTCCTCAAGCTCGCCCTGGAACTGGATCCCGGCTACGAACCGGCCCGACGCCTGCTCGACTATCTGACCAGCGACGCGTGACCATGCCGTTTTTTTCCCTTCTCGCCCGACGCCTTGTTCCGTTGTGCCTGGCGGCGGCCCTGCCATGGGCCGCGTTTGGCCGGCAGCCCCAGGCCGCCTGGGCCCAGGCCCTGGCCTTGGACGCCTGCGGGGCCTTTCAGGGCGCGACGGCCCCGGGCGGCGTCTGGCCCGGGGCCAAGGCCGTGCGCCTGGGCGAGTCGGTGCTTCCCGGCGACGCGGGATTGGGCTGCCGCTTCGTCCTCACCGGGGAACCGGCCGGCGCGGCGGCCGTGGTGGAGGCCCGGTTGACCCGGCCCGGCAGCGACGGCCGGCCGGTGGAGGACCGCTGGTTCGTGCCGGTGCGCCGGGGCGAGGCCGCGGTTGCGGCCTACGGCTTTGCCCCGGGAGAAGCGGCCACGGCCGGCCCCTGGAGCCTTCGCCTGGCGGCCGAGGGCATTTCGCCGGTCACCGCCCGCTTTGTCGTCGCGGCCTCGGCCGGCATACCCGGGACGCCGGTCCAGGCCGCCCCATCGCCCCTGGCCGGCAACACCCCTGCCCCCCTGCCGGCCGGTGAACCCGCCGTCCCCGCGCCGGCCCCGGAGCAAACGTCCGTGCCGGCCCCGGCCGCCGCGTCCGGGCAAGCGGCTGCGCCGCCAGCCGCGCCGAGCCCCGCCGCCAACCCGCCGGCCATGCCCCAGGCTCCGGCGGCAACGGCCCAGGCGGCCCCCGCCGTCCCGGCCAAGCCGGTCGCCCCCCCGGCGGACAAGCCGGCCGTCCGGGCCAAGGACCAGCCGTCCCCGCCAGCCGCGCCCCATCCCCAGGCGGCAGCCAAACCGGCTGCCTTGGCCGGCTACGTGGCCCTGCAAACCGGCCTGTTCGCCGATGACGGCAATGCCGCCGCCCAGGCGGCCAAGCTGCGTTCCCGGGGCATGCCGGCCTGCCTGTCCGTCTCCGGCAGCGGCGACAAGCGCCGCTACCGGGTGCTGGCTGGCCGGTTCGGCGACCGCCGGGCAGCGGCCGAGGCCCGTCCCGCCGTGACGGCCATCCTGGGCCTTCCCCCCGTCGCCTACGACGTGGCTCCGTCCGAGGCGGCCCGATTGCGCTGCCGCTAGCGCCGCGCCCCCGAAAGAAGTCCCGCCGCAGTCCCTGGGCCCGCCCTCGCCTACCGATCCTTCTCCCCACAATACGCTCGTATCATTGGGGGGTCGCCGCCCTCGCCGCGCCCCCCGGTCCGGCCTCCCCAGCCTGCCCGATCCGCCCTACGCCTGTCGCCTCGCCGCGACAGGCGTTTTTTTCATGCCGGCCACGCCCCACGCTAAAGAACGCCTCCGCCGGGGTCGATAGGTAAGCAAAGAGGCACAATTCGGCACCGCGTTCGCGGGCCCACGACCGGGACCGAATTGTTAAAGGGCAAGGACGCCCGCTACATTCACGGAGGAAACAACCATGTCGCTCGTTATCAACCACAATATGATGGCCGCCACCGCGGCCCGCAATCTGAACAACTCGTATTCCGCCCTGTCCACCTCGACCCAGCGCCTGTCCTCGGGCCTGCGCATCAACAACGCCGCTGACGACGCGGCCGGTCTGGCCATTCGCGAACTGATGCGGGCGGACATCGCCTCCATCAACCAGGGCGTGCGCAACGCCAACGACGCCATCTCCATGATCCAGACGGCGGACGGCGCGCTCCAGGTCGTCGATGAAAAGCTCATCCGCATGAAGGAACTGGCCGAACAGGCTTCCACCGGCACCTACACCTCGGATCAGCGCCTGATCATCGACTCGGAATACCAGGCCATGGCCTCGGAAATCACCCGAATCGCCAACGCCACCGACTTTAACGGCATCTATCTGCTCAACGGCAACCTCTCCAGCTCCACCCACACCGGCACCGGCCTCAATTCCTCCGGCAAGCTCAAGGTGCACTTCGGTTCCGGCAACAGCTCGGCCGAGGACTACTACTACGTCCAGATCGGCACCTCCACGGCCTCGGCCCTGGGCGTCGGCATCGGCGCCGGAGCTGGCGCGAAGGGCAAGAGCATCTCGACCCAGGCCCTGGCCCAGAAGGCCCTGGATGCCCTCAAGACCGCCATCGTGTCCAAGGACAAGATCCGGGCCAACCTCGGCGCGCTGCAGAACCGGCTGGAGAACACCATCTCCAACCTGCAGGTCCAGAGCGAAAACCTGCAGGCGGCCGAGTCGCAGATCTCCGATGTCGACGTGGCTACGGAAATGACCCAGTTCGTGCGCAACCAGATTCTGACCCAGTCGGCCGTGGCCATGCTCTCCCAGGCCAACTCCATGCCCAGGATGGCCATGCAGCTCATCGGCGGCTAACCGCCACGCTTCCGGTCGGGCCGCCGGTGACGGCGGCCCGACCCTGCTTTGGCATCCCCCTTGCTTTACCATGGAAGAATCCCGGCATCGGGAATTTTTTTCCGCCAGGGGAGCGTTATGTCGAGCACCATCAGCAGTTACACGCCGGTCACCACCTCCGGTCAGATCACCTATTCGGGCCTGGGCAACGGCACGGACTTCGACTCGCTGATCAAAAAGCTCGTGCAAGTCGAACAATCCCGCATCACCACGCTGCAGACCTGGAAACAGTCCTGGACCACCAAGCAGGCGGCCTTCCAGGAACTCAACAGCGAAATGCTCTCGCTCAAGACCACGCTGGACGGCATGGACACCATGGCCGAGTTTCTGGTCAAGACCACGGATTCCACCGACAGCGGCGTCCTGACGGCCACTGCCGGGGCCGGAGCCGAAAACGGCTCGCACCAGATCGTGGTGAACCAACTGGCCACCTCCAAGGCCATGGTCACCGCCACCGGCTACGCCAGCGCCAGCACCGACATCAACCCGGCCGCCACCGACGTCACCTTCGCCTACACCTACATGGGCGTGACCTATTCCAATGCGGTGGGAGCCAACTGCACGCTGACCGATCTGAGCAACATCATCAACAACGACCCGAACAATCCCGGGGTCAAGGCCAGCGTGACCTACGACGGCTCCAACTATTTTCTGCAACTGCGCGGCATGGACACCGGCGCATCCGCCAATCTGGTCATCAACGATTCCTCGACCACCCTGTCCGGTTTCGCGTCCGCCAATTTCAGCACCGTCACCTCCAACGCCAGCGCCCAGCTCAAGCTCGACGGCTGGCCAACCGCCTCCAACGCCTGGATCAGCCGCGAAACCAACAGCATCACGGACCTGCTCCCCAACGTCACGCTCAATCTCAAGAGCACCGGAACGGTTACCACCACAACGACCACCGACACCGACGCCATCAAGGAGAAGGTCAACACCTTCGTCGAGCAGATGAACTCCGTGCGCACGCTGATAAAAAAGATCACGGACGTCGATTCCACCACCCAGAAGGGCTCGATCCTGACCGGCAACTACGGCATCCAGCTCATCGACACCAATTTGAAGAACGCCGTGGCCAGCCTGGGCGTGGGCTTTGACTACACGGCGGACAAATATTCCACCCTGTCCCAACTCGGCATCCTCACCGACGCCGAGGTCGGCTCCCCCACCGAAGGCCTCCTCGTCATCGACGACGCGACCTTCGACGCCATCCTGGCCTCCAACGCCGATGCCGTGGGCCAGCTTTTCGCCGCCCAGTACGCGGGGCGCACCAGCTCCTCGGAATTTTCCATCGCCTCCTACATCAGCGGCACCACCAAGTGCGGCACCTACACGCTGTCCTATACGACGGATGCCAGCGGCAAGATCACCGCCGCCACCATAGACG
>JBKICS010000033.1:0-6527 GCA_046567015.1 Acidobacteriota bacterium
CGCCACGGCGATCCCGGCTGTCAGGGCCGGAACCAGGGGATTCTTGCCTGGGAAGACGGCGGGAAACACATGCGGCAACCAATCGGCGCACAAGTCAGCCAGGGTGGCGGTCCCGCCCAATATAACGGGTACCAACACCGTCAGGCTGACGTTGAACCATCGCCGCATGGAGGTACCCCTGGCGCCTCAGCGCTTGAACGCGACCTGCGACATGTCCCACATGGGCAGGAAGATGGCCAAGGCGAAAAACCCCACCACGCCGGCCAGTCCGACGATGAGCACCGGCCCCAAGGCATCCGAGAGACGTTTGACGGCATAGGCCACCTCGGCGTCGTAGTGTTCGCTGATGGCCGCAAGCATCTCGTCGAGATTGCCCGATTCCTCGCCCACGGCCACCATCGTCACAACCATGGGCGTAAAGTACTTGGCCCGGGACAACGGACCGGCCAGGCCCTGGCCGGAGCGGATCATGTCCTGCACCCGCCGAAATTCCTTGGCGATGGCCGCGTTGCCGATGGTGCCGACCAGTATGTCGATGGTGGTCAGGACCGGCACGCCGCTGGCCTGGAGGATGGAAAAAATCGAGGCGAAACGCGACATGGCGGCCTTGCGCAGCAGCACGCCGACGGCCGGTAAATGCAGGAAAAAGGCATCCCGCGTCACTTTGCCGTTTTCCGTGCGGAACCAGAGGTACAGAGCAACAAATATGACCACAAAGATGCCGAATGTAACGTACCAGTATTTCCCGATGACGTCATGCAGGAGCAAAGCCATGCGCGTCGGCCAGGGCAATGCGATTTTGGCGCTGGCGAAAACTCCGGCAAAGGTCGGCACCACGAATTTGAGCAGAACAAAAAAGGCGATACCCAATGCGATGACCACGGTTATTGGATATTGCAGCGCGGACTTGATGTCCGTGCGCACCTGGTGCTCATGGGAGACGATGTAGATGAGCCGGTCAAGCACGGCCGGCAGCGCCCCGGCCGACTCGCCGGCCCGCACCATGCTGATGTAGAGGTCGGAGAACACGCCTTTCTGCGCGGCCATGGCGTCGGAGATGGTCGCGCCCCGCTTCACCGCGTCGGACATGTTGGCGCAGACCTTGCGCAGCCTCGGGTTTTCCGACTGTTGCTCCAGCACCCGGAGGATTTCCAGCATGGACAGGCCGGCCCCGAGCATGGTCTTGAGTTGCTTGGTGAAAAGAATCAGCTCCTGGGCCTTGACCCGGGACAACATGAGCTCCAGACGCTCGCCGAAGCCCTCCGCCGAACTCCCCGCCCCCCCGCCCTTTTGCACGGCAACCGGGATATAGCCCATCGCCGACAACCGCTGCTTGGCGGCATCGGACGAGTCGGCCTCAAGCACGCCCGTAACGGTGCTGCCGGCCTCGTTGATGGCCTGGTAGGCGTATTGCGGCACAATTCCCGTCCTTTCCTTGCTTAGACCAGGACAGCGGAGGAGGCTTCCGCGAAGGTGGTCTTGCCTTCCAGAATCTTCAGTCGCGCATCGTCCTGCAACAGTTTCAGCCGTCCGGAATCCGCGGCAAACCGGGTGATCTCCCGGGAGGTGGCCCGCCGGGACACCATCTCCTGGATCTCCTCGTCGATGACCAGGATCTCAAAGAGCCCGAGCCGGCCCTTGAAGCCTGAATCGCCGCACATGTAGCAGCCCCGGCCGCGCATGAAAACCGCATCGGCCGTATTTTCCAAATTCCAGAAACGCAGCACTTCCGGACGTGGCGTATACGGCTCGGCGCAATTGGGGCAAATGCGACGCACCAGGCGTTGGGCAATGGACACCATCAGCGTCGAGGACACGAGAAACGGTTCGATGCCCATGTCCATGAGCCGCATGACGGCGCTTGCGGCGTCGTTGGTGTGGACGGTGGAGAGCACCTTGTGGCCGGTAAGCGACGCTTGCACCGCGATGGCAGCGGTTTCCGGGTCGCGGATTTCGCCGACCAGCACCACATCGGGATCCTGGCGCAAGGTGGAGCGCAGGGCGCTGGCAAAGGTCATGCCGGCCTTGCGGTTGAGCTGCACTTGGCGCACGCCCTCCATGCGGTATTCCACCGGGTCTTCCAGGGTGATGACGTTGATGTCGGGACGGGCGATCTCGCGCAGCAAGGCGAAAAGCGTGGTGGACTTGCCCGAACCCGTGGGGCCGGTGGACAGGAACAGGCCGTAGGGCTTGTCCACCACCAGCCGGATCTTGGCCAGATCGTCGGCGGAAAGCCCCAGATCGGACAGGGCCAACCCCCCGCCGCTCATGTCCAGCAGGCGCAGAACCAGATTCTCGCCATAGATCGTCGGCAGGGTCGAGACGCGGATATTGATTTCCTTGCGGTCGATGGCCACGGTGAACCGGCCGTCCTGGGGGATGCGGCTCACGGCGATGTCCAGATTGCCGAGGATCTTGATGCGGGAAATGATCGGCAAGATCATGGGCTTGGGCGGCGAGGGCACGGACTTGAGCCGGCCGTCGATGCGCATGCGGATTTGCACCTGGTCGCGCTCGGGGCTGATGTGCACGTCGCTGGCCCCCTCGCGTACGGCCTGGGAGAGCAGCGAATTGACAAAGCGCACCACCGGCGCCTCGCCGGCCATGTCTTCCAGGGAGCTGACCTGCATTTCCTCGGTGGGCGTGGACGGTTCCTCGCCGTCGCGCATGGACTCGATGCTGTCGAGCACGCCCTCGCTGCCAAGGCCCATGCCGTAGATGGCGCTGGTCAGATAGCCAAGCTCCCGCTCGGTGCAGATGACCGGCTCGATCTCGCAATTCTTGTAGATTTCGATGTCTTCGATGGTGGCGATGTCCAGCGGATCGGGCATGGCCACCCGGATCAGGTTGCCGACCTTGGACAGGGGCACGAGCTTGGCGCGAAGCGCCATTTCCGCCGGCAGCAGCTCGGCCAGATTGGAGGTCACGGGATAGCGTTCGGGGGTGTATTTGGCCAGCCCCATTTGATGGCTGATCAGATCGACGATTTCCGCTTCCTTGACCATGCCGTCGCGCACGAGCTGTTGCCCCAGGCGCAGCCCGCCGCGCTTGCCTGCGGCCAGGGCCTGGCGCAGTTGATCGTCGGTGAGCAGGCCGGCGGCGACGAGCATTTCGCCCAGGCGCAAACGTTTTCTCGGTTCCATGATCCGGTGACCTTCTCTTCCTTCTTTTGCCTGTCTCCGCCGGTCAGGGCAACGTCGAGAGCACAGGCTCGGTGACCGCCACCTGCCGGGAGGCCGGCGCGGTGGTTTTCGGCGCGGGCCGCCGCCCCTGCCACAGGCCGAGATCGGTGAAGGTCACGGTGCCCGCCGGGAAGCGGTCCACCACCACGGCCCCCTCGGCCAGGTCACGGGGCAGTCCGGCCAGGGCGGCCTCGGCCTCCTGGCGGCTGGCGTACTCCCGGGCCAGCACCACGTCAAAGCGCAGCCCCAGACCGGGCTGGTGGGTGCAATACAGTGAAAGCACGGGTTCGACTTCGCGGTGCCGGGTAATGATCGCAAAGCCTTTTTCCAGGCTGTCGGTCGAGGCCACCCGGATGAGATTTGAGCCCTGGGGCAGCGGGTCGGCCGGAATGGCCGGGAAGGTGATGGCGTCGCCGGCACGAACCAGGTTGCAGTCCAGGCCGGGATTGGCCTTGGCGATGCGGGCCATGACCGATCGATTGCCGCTGCCGTAAATCCGGGCGGCCTGCCGGGTCACGACCCAGCCGACGGGCACCCGGCTTGCGCCCAACGTCGCCGGCAGGGAGGCGGTCGCCGGAGTCGGGGCTGTTTCGGGGGCGACCACGGCAGCGCCGGCGACGTCGTGGCCTGCGTCGGCCTTGGCCAGGCCCCGGGTCGGCCCCTGGACGGCTGATTCCGGGGGCAAGGCCGCGGCGGCCAGGGCCAGGGCGGAGCCGAGTCCCTGGTCCGAGGCCCGACCGGCCGACGTCATGGCCTGGTCCGGGGCCGGCAGGGCGGAGCCGGCCGGGAGGGCGGCCTCGACGGCCTGATCCGGCCGGTCCGAAGATACCGGAGCCGCAGCGGCCACCACCCGTCCGACCGTGTCCTTGGCCGCCAGGATTTTGGCCGGCGTAAGCGCGGTCTCGGCCGGTGCGGCCGTATCCTGCGCCAGGGTCGGCGCGGCCGGCGACACGGCGGGCAGATCCCGAGGAGCCTGGACCACGGCCGCCGGGGCCGCCGTGAGGGCGTCGGCCTGGGACGCGGGAAGCGCGCCCGCTTCGGGAGCCCCAGCGCGCAGAGAGGTTTGCAGCCGGCCCAGGGCGTCCAGGGTGGCCAGCCGGACACCTGGCAGGGCCGGTCCAGCGAAATACAGGCACAAGGAGGCCAGTCCGGCGCCTGCGCCGGCCAGGATCAGGCGACGCAGCCACAGCCGGCCGGAGCCGGTGACTTCCCGGGAGGCCTGGCCGACCAGCCGCCAGCCGATGCGCCGTTTGCCGAAACCCACTGCCAGCAGCATGGACAGATGGCACAACCGCACGATCTTGCGCGGATAGCCGCGCGTGAGCCGGTAGATGCGACGCAAGGCCAGTTGCGTGAAGACGGCGGCCGGCGCGCTGCCTTCCGGGGCGCAGAGCGCCAGCCGGGTCTCGATCATGCGCCGGGTCTCCAGGGGATTGAGCGGCAGCAGCCGGTAGCGGAAGTTGACCCGATCGTCGAGATTGGGTCGGGCAAGCAGGACCGCATCGAACTCGGACTGGGCAAAGATGACGATTTGCAGCAGCTTATGCGTGTTGGTCTCGAAATTGAGCAGTTCGCGCAAGAGCTCCAGACATTCCGGGGTGATTTTTTGTCCCTCGTCGATGAGCAGCGCCACGATGCGTCCGCCCTCCTGGCCACGGGTGAGCAGCCAGTCCTTGATGGCGTCCTTGAGCAGGGCGGCGTTGCCATCGGCGGCCGCAACGTCCAGGCCGAACAGACGGGTCAGGGTAAGCAGGAATTCCGTGGCCGAGGGGCTCTGGGGATCCTCCAGGAGATGGACTTCGATGTCGCCGTCCTGGGTCAGCAGCCGGATGAGTTCACGACTGAGCGTGGTCTTGCCCGTGCCGACCTCGCCCAGCACCACATTGAGGCCCCGGCGCAGGCGCACGGCGATCTCCATGTGCTGCAGACACTCCAGGTGCGTCCTGGACCGGTAGAGCATATCCGGATCCGGCGAGTTGGAAAACGGTTCCCGCGAAAGTCCCAGGGCTTGATAGTAACTCATGGTCGCCTCCTCCTGTCGTGCCGCCGGCGGCGTTGCCGGCCGGCGCGCTCCCGCTCGCGGCTCTGGGATGGCCCGCCGTCGGGAGCCCAAGGCACGCGCCGCCTCGATCGTATCGGTTAGGGTCGCATCACCGCAGCGGTCTCGGGCGCGGGGTGAAAGCCCCGGGCATCGCCGGCCGGCGTGGATTCAATGGGCTTATCCTTCAGGATGGTCGGGGTGACGAAGATGAAGATCTCATTGCGCACGATGCTCGACCCCTTGGTCTTAAAGGCCCAGCCCAGGCCCGGGATGTCGCTCAAGTACGGCACGCCGGACTGGGTGTCGCTTACCTCGTCGCGGGTCAGGCCCGAGATGACGATGGTGTCGCCGTCTTCCACCACCAGATTGGACTGGGTCTCGCGCTTGAAGATGTACGGGTTGCCCTGGACGTTGTTGACGGTGTCCACCTGGTCGTCCTTGACCATGATCTTCATGCGCAGGTTGGAGCCGTCCACCACGTGGGGGAGCATTTCAAGCTTGAGGGTGGCGTGGGCGAACTGGACGTTGGTGCCGTTTTGCGACGTGGACACGTAGGGCACGTCCTTGCCGTTTTCCACGAAGGCCGAGACGTTCTCCATGGTGGTGATGGTGGGGCTGGAGAGAATCTTGATCTTGCTTTCCGAGGCCAGGGCGGTGAGCTGGGCTTCCAGGACGTTGCCGCCGATATTGCCGATGAGGAAATTGACGCCGGCGCCGGCCGCGCCCAGGCCCGAAGCGGTGGTCAGCGCGGAGGTGCCCAGGGCCGGGAAGTTGAGCCCGAAACCCTGGCCCGAGGTGCCGCCCGGGAAGATGGGCGAGGCGGTGCTGGCCAGGGAAGACGAACCGGTGGAGGCATTGGACGCGGCACTGGTGGCCCCCAGCGCGGCGCTGGCGGCGGCGGCCAGGCTCGTCGCGGTGCTCGGCGTGGTCGTGGTAGTCGTCGTCGAACCGTCCGGGTTGATCGTCGTGGTGGTGGTCGCGTTCATGGGGTTGCTGTCGGTGCCGTTCAGTGAGGCGTTCGTTGAGCCGTTGCTGGTTGCGGTACTGCTTCCGGCATTGCCGGCGGCAAGCGTGGTGGTGGAAGTGCCGGTCTGGGCCGGGGAGACGCGCAGGTTGGAATTTTTGAGCAACCCGCCCCACTGGACGCCAAGCTGGCGGCCGGTTTCCTGGTCGGTCTGGACGATATACGCCTTGAGCTTGACCTGGGGACGCGGCTTGTCCAATTCCTCGATGAGCGCCACCAGCCGTTCGGCGTCGCTTGGCGGCCCCTGGATGATGATGGAGTTGCTGTGCTGGTCGGGCAC
>JBKICS010000034.1:0-3713 GCA_046567015.1 Acidobacteriota bacterium
CAGCTTGGCGAGCTGTTCGGCCTGCCCGAATAGCCGGCTGGTTCAAGGACCGGTCATGGCCAGGAAACGCGACGACTTGGACATTCTCGTTGGCCTCGTTTCGGGCCTTTTGGCCTGCGCCCGGGACACGCTCAATCCCCTGCGCCGCACCAAGACGTATTTGCGTTCGCGCACGGTGAGCCACCTGGCCTGGGTCGGGGCCGATTCCCTGGCCATCGTCAGCGTCATCGCCGCCTGCGTCGGCATCATTTTGGCCCTGCAAGCCGCCATCCAGCTGGAAAAAGTCGGAGCCATGAGTTATGTGGCCAATCTGGTGGGCTTTTCCCTGGTCACCGAGCTCGGGCCGCTTCTCACCTGTCTGATCCTGTCCGGCCGGGCCGGCGCGGCCTTTACCGCCGAAATCGCCACCATGCAGATCAACGAGGAAGTGGATGCCTTAAACGTCATGGGCATCGAGCCGGTGCGGTTTTTGGTCTGGCCGAAATTCGTGGCCCTTTGCATCATGGCCCCCTTGCTCACGCTGTGGGCCGACGCCGTAGGCATCACCGCCGGCGGGGTGTTTTCGTCGCTGGCCCTGGGGCTTTCCGGCAAGGTCTACTTCGAGCAGACCGCCTTTTTCCTGACCATGCGCGACGTGCTGTCCGGCCTGGTCAAGGGGGCCGGCTTCGGCGTGGCCATCACCGTCATCTCCTGCTGGCAGGGCTTCCTGGCCCGGGAGGGCGCGGCCGACGTGGGCCGGCGCACCACCAACGCGGTGGTCCAGTCGATCTTCGTCATGATCCTTTTGGATTTGTTTTTTACGGCCCTCAATTATATCTTTCGCTAAAAGGAGTTGCATGGTGGCTGGCCGGCTGGAATCCCCGGATATCGCCCTTGAGGACGTCACGGTAGGCTACGGCGACCGGGTGGTGCTCTCGGGCGTCTCCACGGTGCTGCCCGGGGGCAAGGTCAGCGTCATCCTGGGCGGCTCGGGCTGCGGCAAATCCACGCTGCTGCGCAACATCATTGGCCTCGTGCCCATCATGGGCGGTCGCATCGTCCTTGGCGGCCGGGACATGGAACATCTCTCGGCCGAGGAGCGCCTGGACACGCAGCGGCACATGGGCGTGCTGTTCCAGGACGGGGCCCTGCTCGGGTCGTTACGCCTGGGCGAAAACATCGCCCTGCCCCTGCGGGAGCACACCGAGTTGACCAATTCGCTCATCGAAGAAGTCGTGCACATGAAGCTCAAGTTGGTGGGGCTGGACGAGTTCATGGAGTATTTTCCCAGCGAGCTCTCCGGCGGCATGCGCAAGCGGGCCGGACTGGCCCGGGCCATGGCCCTGGACCCGGCCGTGCTCCTGTGCGACGAGCCCACTTCGGGCCTTGATCCCATCACCGCCGCCGACATGGACCAGCTCATCCTCGAACTGCGCGCCACCTTCGACATGACCATCGTCGTCGTCAGCCACGACTTGGAAAGCCTCTTCGCCATCGCCGACCACGTCGTGGTCTTAAGCGACGGCAACATGCTCTTCGAGGGTCCGTTGGACGAGCTGACCGCCTGCCAAGACCCGTTCATCCGGCAGTTCCTGTCCCGCCAGCCTACCCGGGAAAGCCGTATCCTGGGCCAGGACTGGACCGCCATGATGGCCAAACGCCGCGACTGCATCGCTGGGAGGACGTAAGATGCTCACCGCCAAGGCAAGCCGGTCGGAATATATCAAGGCCGCCGTGACCCTGGCCCTGGGCCTGTGCATCCTCGGGGGCTTCATGGTGGTGCTCGGCGGCAACTGGTTCTGGGTGAAATACGATATGTACGACATCCGCTTCACCTCCATCAAGGATCTCAGTCGCGGCCGGCCGGTCAAATACGCCGGCCTGGACGTGGGGCGCGTGGACGCCATCAACCTGGACCTGACCGACCCCCACTACATCCAGGTGAAAGTGGCCATCAAGCGCGGCTTTCCCCTGTTCGCCGGCACCGTGGCCCGCATCGCCCAGAAGGGTCTGGTGGGCGATTACTATGTGCTGCTCGAACTGCGCGGCGAACCCGGCGGGCAGCTTGCGCCCGGCGGCGAAATTCCGGCCATCGCCACCATGGACGTCCAGGAGTTGGCCGCCAAGGCCGGCGCGCTACTCGACGACATCAAACCGAAAATCAACGAAATCGCCGACAACATCGGGGCGATTTTCACCCCGGAAAATACGGCGGCGCTCAAAAAAGCCCTGGAAGGAACGCCGAAACTGGTGGAAGACCTGCGGCTGGCCGCCAATGACTTCCGCCAGAACTGGGACGCCTTGTCCCACAAGGGCGGCAAGGCGGCCGAAACCCTGGACGCGTCGCTTCGGCGCATGGACAAGGCCGTCACCACGGTGGAGGCCGAGTTGACCAAGACCCTGGCCACCTTTCGCGACCAGGCCAAAGGCGTGGGCGGACTCGTCGGCGACGTGCGCCAGGGTTTTAACTACGACCAGGAACAGATCGAGGAGATCCTCAAAAACCTCAACCGGACGAGCCGGGATGTCCGGGAGCTGTCCGCCCGACTGCGGGAACGCCCCTGGGAACTCATCCGGCCGCCCTCAGGACCTGCCAAATGAAGTACTTCCCCGCCATCGGCCGTCTGGCCCTGTGCGTGCTCACCGCAGCCTGCCTGGCCGGCTGCTTCGGCAAACCGCCGCCGGAACAACGCTACCTGCGCGTGCTCCCGGAATCCACCCCCTGCCCTGGTTCGGCCAGCCAGCAGCACCGTCTGCCGCTGGGGTTCAAGCCGCTTAAGGCGCTGGAAAATCTCGACCGCACCGCGGTCATGACCGCCCAGAACCAGGTGCTGACCGCAAGTCTGCAATATTATTGGGAAGGTCCGCCCCAGGACGTGGTCGGCAGCATCCTGCGCCAGGGTGTCGAATGCCAGTCCACGGCGCTGACCCCGGTGGACTACCAGCCGCGCGTCGAGCATGACGCCGTGCTCACCGGCGAACTCACCGCGTTTAACGTCGATTACACCGACGGCGGACGCTTCGTGGTGTCCCTGCACCTGGACCTGTGGACCAAGAACATGGGCGCGCGCATCTCCACCGGCGATTTCAACGCCTACGCGCCCCTGAACGACTTCAAGGGCGAAACCATCGCCCAGGCCGCCACCAGCGCCCTGGGCCGGGTTACCCCCAAGGTCGTCGAATGGCTCGACCAGGGCCTGCCCAAGTTGCAAAAAGCCCTGGAACACAAGTAAATCCGGAGAGCGCCATGTTTGCTTTCACCTGGATCGCCGAACGCAAGATCGAAGAAGCCATGCGCCGTGGAGAATTCGACAACCTGGAGGGCCAAGGCCGCCGGATCGAGTTCGAGGACGACTCCATGGTGCCCGCGGACCTGCGCATGGCCTATAAGATCCTTAAAAACGCCGGCTATCTGCCCCCGGAATTGCTGGAAGAAAAAGAGATCATCACCGCCGCCGAGCTGCTCGCCGCCGCAACCGACGAGCAGGAACGCTACAAGCAGATGCAAAAGCTCAATCTGCTCGTCACCAAGGCCAACGCGCGCCGCCGGCAGCCGTTGAATCTGGAAAAAGACCCGGCCTACTACCAGAAAGTCGTGGAGAAGATCACCCTGCGCGGTGGTCGCAAGTAACCGGGGCGCTGCCCAGCTAACTGGGATGCTGCCCCGGTAACTGGGACGCTGCCCCGGTAACTGGGACGCTGCCCCGGACCCTGCCAGGGCGCTGCCAGGGCGC
>JBKICS010000035.1:0-4640 GCA_046567015.1 Acidobacteriota bacterium
CGTGGGGCGCGAAATCCACCGCCTTGCCGGCGTCGAGGACCAGGATGGCATCGGCTCCGGCCAGCATGGACAGCCGGTGGCTGATGACGATGGTGGTGCGGTCGCGGCCGATGCGCGCCATGTTGTCCTGGACAATGGCTTCGGATTCGGCGTCCAGGGCGCTGGTCGCCTCGTCCAGGATAAGGATGCGCGGGTTGGTGAGCAAGGCCCGGGCGATGGCGAGGCGCTGGCGCTGGCCGCCGGACAGGTTGGAGCCGTTTTCCTCAAGCGGCGTGTCGTAGCCGCGCGGCAGGCGGCGGATAAACTCCTCGGCCCCGGCCAGGCGCGCCGCCCAGACCACCTCGTCCATGCTGGCCGTGGGCCGGGCCATGGCGATGTTGTCGCGCACCGTGCCGGTGAAAAGAAAGCTCTCTTGCAGCACCACGCCGATTTGCCGGCGCACGTGGGCGATGTCGAGCTCGCGCATGTCGTGGCCGTCCAGGCGCAGGCTGCCATCGCTCGGCGGATAAAGCCCCTGGATGAGCCGGGCCAAGGTCGATTTGCCCGAGCCGCTGCGTCCGGCCACGCCGATCATGGCCCCGGCAGCGAACCGGGCCGTGACATTGGATAGGGCCGCCGCGCCGTCGGCCGCCAGGCCATAGCGAAAAGTCAGGCCGTCCAGCACCACTTCGCCGGCGAGCCTGGGCCGTACGCCCTCACCGGAACCGGCCCGTTCGGGCGGCTCGTTCATGATCGCGGCCAGCATTTTCACGGCCAGCGCCTTTTCCTGGTATTCCTGGAGCAGCGAGACGAACTGGACCAGCGGCTGGGTGACGCGTCCGGCCAGCATCTGGAAGGCGATGAGCGCGCCGACGGACAGCTTCCCATCGAAAACGAGGGACACGCCGATCCAGGGGATGCACAGGATCATGACCTTTTCCAGGAACCCCACCCCGGCCGTGGCCGCGTTGCCGAGCTTGCCCACGCCAAAGCGCATGGCCACGGCCCTGGCGGCCGCGTCTTCCCAGCCCCGGCGGCGCACCGGCTCCAGCGAAAGGGCCTTGACCGTCTCCATCCCCCGGATGGTCTCCACCAGATAGGACTGGCGCTCGCCCTCGGCCTTGTAGAGCGCAAGCAGGCGCTTGCGGAAAAAGGGAATGATGACGGCGAGCAGCACCCCCAGGGCGAGGCTTAGCGCCAGGACCAGGCAGGTGAGCGGCACGCTGTAGAAAAAGAGCACCGGAATGAAAACGAGCAGGGCCGCGCCGTCAAGGAGCGTGAAAAAGAGCTTGCCGCTTAAAAATTCCCGGATTTTGTCCGCCTGCTGCATGTGCTGGATGAGCACGCCCACCCGGCTGTGGCCGAAAAAACGCAGCGGCAGGGAGGTCAAGCGGGCAAAGGTGCGCGAGGCCACCCGCACGTCGATGCGCGCGGCGGCGTGGAGCAGGAGCACGCCGCGCAGGTAGGTGAACCCGGCCTCGAAGGCGAGCGCGGCCAGCATGCCGAAGCTTAAGACCTGCAAGGTGGCCAGTCCCTTGTGGGTGAGCACCTTGTCGATGACAATCTGGAAGTAGATGGGCATGGCCAGGGCCAGCACGTAGAGCATGAGCGCGGCCACGGCGGCGTCGATAAATTCCCGGCGATGGCGCAGGATTTCCGGCACGAACCAGCCCAGGCCGAAGGGCTGGCGCTCGTCGGCCAGGCGATAGACCCGTTTGAGCAGCATGGCTCGGCCGCTTAAGCGGTCGGACAGGCTGGCCAGGGGAACGGGATCGCGGCTTGGCGGCAGTTTCACCGGGTCCACCACGTCCACGAGCATGCCGCCTTCGCTGGGTCGGCAGCCGGCCAGGACCAGGGCCGAGCCGTCGCGCAAAAAGGCGATAACCGGAAACGCGCCGCCGAGCCGGGGCAGGTCGTCCGGGGCAAGCTCGCGCAGTTCGGCTCGCAGCCCCTCGGCCCGGGCCATGGTCAGGAGCTCTTCCGGGGTCGGCTCGTGGTCGTCAAACCCATGGGCCTGGGCCAGCGACTCATGGGCCAGCGGCAGGCCATGGTGGCGGCCGATCAGGGCCAGGGCGCGCAGGCCCGAGCGGGTGAGCGTGGGTTCGGCAATCAGCACCGCCCCGCCATGGCTTTTGGCAAAGCTCTCCCGGTCCACCTCAAACGAGCCGGCGGCGCGCGACAGGGGATCGGCCACCCGCACGTACAGGCCGGTCTCGTCGCCGCGAAGCCCCAGCACCACCACGCTGTTGCCGTTTATAAGGCGGGCCAGGAGCGGAAACCGGCCGCGCGCGGCCATGGCGTCCAGATCCATGGAGGCCAGGCGGGCGGTCAGCCCGGCAGTGGAAGCGATGGCCACCAGGGTGTCGGCATCGGGCTCGGCCGCGCCAAGACCGTACCGGTCGGCGGCGGCGGCCGGGTCGAAGGGCAGTCCGTAGGCGTCGGCCACGGCCTTGAGGCAGGTAAGGGCGGTCTGCATGGGCGGCCAAGCCGTTTCGGCGCAGGGTTGTCGGGCAGCGGAGGCCGGCCGCGCCGGCTTCCGGCGTTTCAATTAGGTGAAATCCGGTCGCCGGGCAAGGCCGGGACACGGGCCGCCTTGCCCTTTGCCCACGGGGCGCGTAGACAATGAAGCATCGTTAACCGTCTAACGGGAGCTACGCCGCAATGAACGTGCTGATCGTCTATTATTCGCTTTACGGACATATCGCGACCATGGCCCAGGCCGTGGCCGAGGGCGTGCATCAGGTGCCGGGCATGACGGCCACGCTGCGCCGCGTGCCCGAGACGCTGCCGGCCGAGGTCATCGAGAAGATGGGCGCGACCGAGGCCCAGAAAGCCCAGTCCCGCGTGCCGGTGTGCACGCTCGAGGAACTGGAGGCGGCCGACGCCATCGTGTTCGGCACGCCGACCCGCTTTGGCAACATGTGCGGCCAGATGCGCCAGTTCCTCGACGCCACGGGCTCCATCTGGATGCGCGGCGGCCTTGTCGGCAAGCCCGGCGGCGTGTTCTGCTCCACGGCCACCCAGCACGGCGGCCAGGAAACCACGCTCATGTCCACCATCCAGACCCTGCTGCACCAGGGGATGGTGATCGTGGGCCTGCCCTACGCCTTTGCCGGCCAGATGCGCCTGGACGAAATCACGGGCGGTTCGCCCTACGGCGCGACCACCATCGCCGCCACGGACGGTTCGCGCAAGCCGAGCGAAAACGAACTGGAGGCGGCGCGTTTTCAGGGCAGCCACATCGCCGCCATCGCGAAGAAGTTGCGCGCCTGAGGCCGCCGGCGCGCAGCGGATGCAGGCCCGGTCCGGCAACGGCAGGCTGGTCTGTCGCTGAGGAGCCGGGCCTTGTCGTGAAAAAAAGCACGAACACGCATTGCAAGGGGAGCCAACCCTTTACAGCCGTCGGGAAAACCGTCATCGTCCCCAAAGCCCGCAGCGCAATCGTTGTTTCCCGGAGAGGACGTGATCAGCCCGCACCCTGCCATTCCCTGCCAGGCCGAGACGCCGGTGGAAAACGGCCTGGACGGCCGCGCTCCACGCCTGCTGATCGTCGAGGACGAACGCGTGGTGGCGCTTGACCTCAAAGGCGTGCTGCGGCGGCTGGGCTACACCCTGGCCGGCGTCACCGCTTCCGGGGCCGAGGCCGTGGAGCTGTGCGAGTCCTTAAAGCCCGATCTCGTGCTCATGGACATCTTCCTCGGCGGCGCCATGGACGGCGTGGAAGCCGCCTGCGTCATCCAATCCGAGTGCGACGTTCCGGTCATCTATCTCACCTCCCACACCGATCAGGTCACCTTGCAGCGGGCCAAACGCACCGCGCCCTACGGCTACGTGCTCAAACCCGTGGACGAGGACTGGCTGCGCACCGCCGTGGAGGTGGCGCTCTACAAGCACCATACCGAACGCAAGCTGCGCCAGAGCGAACAGCGCTACCGCGAGCTGTTCAGCGGCATGTTAAACGCCTTTCTGCTCCTGGAGCCGATATCCCGGCCGGTCCGGGATTTCCGCATCCTCGACGCCAATCCGGCCTTCGAGCATGTCACCGGCCTTTCCCGCACAACCCTCGTCGGCCGCACCCTGCGCGAGGCCCTGCCCGGCATCGAACCGTTCTGGCTGGATACCCTGACCGCCACGGCGGCCTCGGGGCGACCCACCCGGTTTGAAAATTTTCTGTCCGATCTCAATATGTATTTCCTGGCCCAGGCCTACTGCCCCCAGCCCGGCCAGGTGGCCGTGGCCCTGGAGGACGTCACCGAGCGCAAACGCGGCGAGGAACGGTTGCGCTACCGCACCTTCCACGACGCCCTGACCGGCCTGCCCAACCGGGCCCTGTGCCTGGACCGCATCGCCCGGGCCATCGAGCGGGCCAGGCGTCGTTCCAACTACATCTATGCCCTGATCTTTCTGGATCTCGACCGCTTCAAGCTCGTCAACGACAGCCTGGGGCACCTGGCCGGCGACTCCCTGCTGCGCCGGGTGGCCGACCGGCTGCGGCGCGAGGTGCGCCAGCTCGACACCGTGGCCCGGGTGGGCGGCGACGAATTCGTCGTGCTGCTGGAGGAAATCGCCTCCCCCGGCGATGCCCTGCGCATCGTCAAGGTCGTGCGCGAGCGCCTGCGCGCCCCGTTTAGCGTGGAAGGGCGCCAGATCTACGTCACGGC
>JBKICS010000036.1:0-2724 GCA_046567015.1 Acidobacteriota bacterium
TCGAGCCGCCGCGTGAGACGATGCCGGTGACGCGTCCGCCCTGGGAGGCCAGTTCCACGCCCCGGCGGGTGATGCCGCAGTGCAGGGTCATGAAATCCACCCCGGCCTCGGCCTGGTGGGCGATTTCGGCCAGGATCTCGGCCACGGTGAAATCGCTGGGGTCGCCGCCCCGGGCGATGTGGCGCTGGGCCACGCCGTAGAGCGGCACGGTGCCGAGGGGCAGGTCGGTTGCCGCCAGGATGGCGGACCGGATGGCGGCCAGATCGCCGGCCGTGGACAGGTCCATGAGCGTGTGGGCCCCGGCCGATTTGCACAGCGCCACTTTTTCCATTTCCATGGCCACGTCGGTGACCAGCATGGAGGTGCCGATGTTGGCGTTGACCTTCACCTTGGCCGGCTGGCCGATGACGGTGGGGGTGACGCCGGTGTGGGCCGGGTTGGCCAGGATGACCATGGCGCCGGCATTGACGGCGGCCTCGATGGCGGCCGCGTCCAGGCCCTCGGCTGCGGCCATTTCGCCGGACCTGGTGCGAAAGATATTGGAAAGGATGGCGTTTTTGCTCAGGATGGACATGCTGCTTCCTTTGAATGGTTGACGGATTGGCGATGCTAGCACGAAGGCGGGCAAAGCTCAAAGGCGGGCCTGATCGGCAATGACTGCGGCCAGGGACGAAAGCGCCGGCCCGGGCGCGGCGTGCCGACAAAGCCGCCTGTTTCACGGCCGCTCGCTGCATCCGGCCAGGGGGAGCGACAGGGCCTTGCCAAGCCGGGGCGAGGCCTGTATGAGGGGCGTCCTGTTGCTTTCGGGAGAAATCCAGCGGCAGAGGCCTTGCCAAGCCCCAAAAAAGGCGTTACTTGATCTCGCTTTCCCGGAAGGGATATTCAAGGAGTCAGGCAATGAAAAAAGATATCCATCCCAAGACGTTTAAAGCCACCATCCGCTGCCACTGCGGCTTTGAGGCCGAGGCCATTTCCACCAAGGGCGAACTTGTCCAGGTCGAAGTGTGCTCCAACTGCCATCCGTTCTACACCGGCAAGCAGCGCTTCCTCGATACCGCGGGACGCATCGATCGCTTCCGGAAAAAGTACGCCAAATTCGACGCGCCCAAGGCCTAGTGCGGCCTTTGTCAGCATCCGCCGGGCGGCGCCCCCGCCCGGCGGCAAACTCCGGGATACGGACATGAAACGCTTTCTGCGCTTGCTCCCCCTGCTGGTGGCCTCGCCAACCGTGGGCGGCCAAGCCGTCATGGAAGGCGTCATGATGCGCGATCGGGATCGGCTGGCCATTGCCGTGCGCAAGCCCGGCGGCGACATCCTCATCGACGTGCGCCCGTGGTTCTCCTTAACCGCCGCCAAGTGGCTGCAAAAGCCCTTGGTGCGCGGTTTTCCCGTGCTGCTCGAAACCCTGGTCAATGGGGTCAAGGCGCTCAATTTCTCCGCCCAGGTGGCCGTGGAGGAAGAGGACGGGGCCGAAATCGGGCCGCTGGCCATGGGGCTGACCCTGGCCGCGTCCATCGGATTCGCCCTGCTCCTGTTCGTGGTCACGCCCCACCTGTTCTCCCTGGGCATGCGCGGCCTGGGCCTTTCCGGCGGCGTCGAGGACTTAAGCTTCCACGTCTGGGACGGGCTGTTCAAGATGGTCCTGTTCGTGGGCTATGTGGCGGCCATCTCCTTTTTGCCGGACATCCGCCGGGTCTTTCAGTACCACGGGGCCGAGCACAAGGTCATCTGGGCCTACGAGCAGGGCGCGCCCATGACCCCGGACGGCGCGCGCGGCTTTTCCCGCCTGCACCCGCGTTGCGGCACGGCCTTCCTGCTCTTCGTCCTGGCCATTTCCATCGTGCTCTACGCCTTTCTCGTGCCCTGGCTGCTGACCTTTTACGCCCCGGCCACGGCCTGGATCAAGCAGGCCTACATCGTGGCGCTCAAGCTGTTCCTGATGGTTCCGGTCAGCTCCCTGGCCTATGAAGTCATCAAACTGGCCGGCAAGTTCCATACGAATCTGGCCTGCCGCATCATTTCGGCTCCCGGGCTCTTCATGCAGATGCTCACCACCAAGGAGCCTGACGACGCCCAGATCGAGGTGGCCCTGGCCGCCCTCGACGGCGCGGTTGCCCGTCAGCCGGCTGCCTGACCCCAGAACGCGGCCTGGCCGCTCCCTGCCAACCCTCAAGCCGGGGGACGCTTGACCGTGTCCCGCCCCGGAGACTCCCCATGTTCGCCAAGCTCGAAAGCCTCGAACGCAAATACGAGGAACTGGTGCGCCAGCTGTCCGAACCCGATGTCCTTTCCGACCAGGAACGGTACCGCAAACTGGCCAAGACCCACTCCGACCTCGGCGACGTGGTGGCCGGCTATCGACAATACAAGCAGATCGTCAAGGACCTGGAAGACAACCAGGAAATGACCCAGGATCCCGATCCGGAAATCCGCGAACTGGCCCAGGCCGAGACCAAGGCGCTCAAGGAAACGCAGGCCGAGCTCGAAGCCAAGCTCAAACTGTTGCTGCTGCCCAAGGATCCCATGGATGACAAGAACATCCTGCTGGAAATCCGGGCCGGCACCGGCGGCGAGGAAGCGGCCCTTTTCGCCGGCGATCTCTTTCGGATGTACACCCGCTACGCCGAAACCAAGCGCTGGAAGGTCGAGATCATGAGCCAGTCCGAAACCGGCACCGGCGGCTTCAAGGAAGTCATCGCCTCCATCTCGGGCGACAAGGTCTAC
>JBKICS010000037.1:0-3420 GCA_046567015.1 Acidobacteriota bacterium
CCTGGCCCGGGAGCTCGAAGCCCTGGGCCGGCCGGCCGAGCGGATCACCTGCATCGTAAACGGCGTGGACGCCGCGCATTTCACGCCGCCGCCCGAGGAGCTGCGCCCGGTGCGCGAGGTGGTGCTGTGCCTGGCCCGGTTTTGCGAGGACAAGGACCACGAGACCCTGATCCGGGCCTTCGAATACGTGGCCGCCAAGCGTCCCCGGGCCGAATTGTGGCTGGTCGGCGACGGGCCGCTGCGCACGCGCGTGCGCACCCTGGCCGCCCGCTCGCCGGTGCGCGGGCTCATCCGCACCTATCCGGCAACGCCCGACCCGCGTCCGTTTTTCCAGCAGGCCTCCATCGTGGCCCTGTCCTCGGTGCGCGAGGGCCTGCCCAACGTGCTGCTCGAAGCCATGGCCATGGGCCTGCCGGTGGTGGCCACGGCCGTCGGCGGCATCCCGGATCTCGTCGTCCCGGACCAGACCGGCCTGCTCTGCCCGCCGCGCAATCCCGAGGCCCTGGGCGAAAACATCGCGGCGCTCCTTGCCGACGAGGAAAAGCGCCTGGCCTTCGGCAGAAACGCCCGGGAACGGGTGGAAGCGCTCTTTTCCATGGACCAGATGGTGCGCCGCCACGAAGCCGTCTTCGAACAGGCGTTAACCGGGACTTCGCCCCTGGCCCGGAGCGCGGCCGCCCCGGGCCCCGCCCCGGGGAACTGAGTCCGATCAGGAGATTTATGGGCGTTTGCGCCCTTGCCCCCGTGCCTCCTGAGCCGAAGGACGCCCGGGATGGAGATGTCCATGCGTGTGTTTGCCCCCCTCGCCGTTCTGGCCTGCCTGCTCCTGGCCGTGCCCGCCCTGGCTTCCGCCGAAGCCCAGGTGGGCGGCATGTGGCGCGGCAGCCTGTACGGTTCGCAGCTCTCGGCCTTCGTCGAGCAGGACGGCAACGCCGTCAAGGCCGAAGTGGTGGTCTGCGCCCTCACCGGCGAAACCAACGTCTACCATGTGGTCGGAGCCATCTTCAACGGCCACCTCTACATGCTCCACGGCAGCGGGCACATCTTCGAGGGCGACGCCCGCGGCAACGAGCTGACCGGCGTCCTGACCACCAAGGGCGGCAGCAAGGTCGAACTGCACGCGACGCGCACGCCGTAGGCGTCGTTGTGAGCGAAAGAAAGACACGAAAAGAGTGCCTCCGGCGGCCGGGGGCCTGAGGCCCCCGAACCCCCCGCATGGGGGAAGGGTTAAAGGGGTCCTTGGCGGGAGGCGGCAATTCGGTCGGTTGTGGACCGGAGCGACTGGCGCCGGGGTTGCGTTTTTTTCAGGCACACTGCCTGGGCTGATCATTTTTCACAAAAAAACACGTCGATACCGTGTCCCGAAATCGCTTGAACCGGATTTCTCGGGCACTCCCCCGGGCAGGACGGTGCGCCGCTGGGGGCGATCATCAGGAGGCTGCGTGGAGTCGATCGTTTTTGGCGTCATGGCCGCACAGTTGTGCGTGCTTGCCGCCCTCTTTCTCCTTGGCCAAAAGCACGTGCGCGGCGGCAACGGCCCCGAGACGCTGCCCGAACGCTGCCCCCGGGCGGCGGTCATCGTGCCGGTCACCGGCGACACGCCCGGCATGCGCCAGGCCGTGGCTTCGCTGATTGACCAGGATTATCCCGATTTGACAGTCATCTTCGTCACGGCTGCGGCGAATGATCCGGCCGTGGCCTTGGTTGCCGGCGTGGCCGGGGACGATCCCCGGGTCATGCAAGTGGTGGCCGGTCCGGCGAGTACCTGCGGCCAGAAGAATCACAACATCCTGGCCGGCGTTCGCGCGGCCCAGACGGCCGATATCTTCATCTTTTGCGACTCCACCCACCTGGCCGACCGGCATTTCGTGTCCAATCTGGCCGCGCCCATCGCCCGGGGCGACGCGCCCATGACCAGCGGCTTCCACAAGGTCGTGCCCGGCGACGGAGCCATGGCCACCATCGGCATGACCGTCACCTGCATGGCCCTGCACCTGCTCCAGCCCATCCGGGCCATCACCCAGCCCTGGGGCGGGGCCATGGCCATCTCCCGACCGGCTTTCGACCGCTTCGGGCTGGTCACGCTGTGGGGGCACAACATCGTGGACGACTTTTCCATGGGGCCGCATCTGCACCGCTTCGGCGTCGCGGCCTGGCCCGTGGCATCGGCCTGCTTGTCCACGCCCCTGGCCGGGGTGAGCCTTCGCCGCTGGGACGACTGGCTCACGCGCCAGCTCCTCTATCTCAAATTCTGCATCCCGCCGGGCTGGCTGGTCTCCATTCTCGCCGTGCTGCTCCTGGCCGCCCCGCCTGTGCTCGCGGTCGGCCTGCTCGGGGCCTTAATCCTGGGGCACGGCTGCGCGGCCACGGCCGGAGTCGGCGCGGCCTATCTGGCGGCCTTTGCCGGACTGGGGCTGTGTTTCCGCAGCCTGTCCCCCCGCCCTGTTGCCCTGCTCCCCTGGCTGCGCGGCTATGCCGCGACCTTTCTCATGCTGGCCTGGTGCTTTGGCCGCACCTTTGCCACCAACACCATGGCCTGGCGCGGCATCCGCTACAAGGTCGGCTGGGGCGGCGTGGTCAAGCGGGTGATTCGGGACTCGTAGCCCTACAAGCCTTGACCTGCACGATGTAACGGCCGCTCTTTCTACATGGGAGTGGCGGCCGTTACATTAGCTTAAACAATAACTATTTTGAGAATGCCGCCCATCTTAAATAAAATAGCAGATAGGGATCTCTAATATCAAGAACATCATTTTCACCATCCCACTCTATTATCACACTACCGGAAACAGAATTGCCAATTTCATAAATATGATTACAAGCACCGGTAATTGAAGAACCGCTGGGAATCGTGCCCATACACAAACTGTTAATTCGCTCTTGCAAATTTTGATAACGAAAAGTCAATTCAGGAGGATCAGCAGCCAAGGCCCGCAAAACTATTGGGTACACATCATAACTTGCGCCATCTTTCAAAGTATGTCTATTTCTCTCTGTCCCTCTGGTCTTGGGACCTTCTTTCAATTTTTCTACAATTGAGCTGTAATCTGTCATCAATGATGTTCTGATACACACTTTCTCTAAAAACTCTTTATCATTTGGAACTATCTTCATTGTTCCTTTTGCGTAAACATCAATTTCAAAACAAATATTCAAACACAATGCCTGCATTAGTTGTGGAGAGCCAGCCGCTTCTTTCGCTACGGCAAGCATGAAATCTTCATCGTAAACAATATTTAACTCTTTAAATCCCTTTTCTGCTATTTTTTCCAAAGCATCCGGCGTCCAATAATTAAAATCTATACCTACTATACGGCCACGAAGGTCTGGGTTAGAGCGCAATACATCATCAGAATGATATGGGACTGCTGCACATATAATTTTTACGCCGTTCCGTACCGCTTCTTTTATTTCACGCGA
>JBKICS010000038.1:0-3587 GCA_046567015.1 Acidobacteriota bacterium
GGGAAAGGGTGAAGACAACAACAGGCGCAACAGCTTCGTGGCCATGGGGAATGCTTCAAGGCCTGGACTCCATGGAAAATCGAAAAAATGGCCGGCCCGGAGAACGGACCGGCCTCGATGACGGGGAGTTGCGGGGAAACTATCCCTGCGCGCCGCCGAGCAGGGCGAGGAGGTAGGCCGCCGTGGCCAGGCCGATGCACTGGAGTGACCGCCGGATAAAGGCCCGGCGTTTGGAAAGCATGAACTCGATCATGCCGATCCGCTCGTCCGGGCGCTCGCGCATGTGCGGCAGCCGGTCGATGTAGTGCTCCATGTAGGCCGGCTCGGACAGCAACAGCAGATAGATCCGGTTGCGGCAATAGAGTCGGAAAAACAAGGCGACGACCAGAAAATAGACGATAAACAGTGAGATGGCATACGTCAGGCTCAGCATCGATTCCTTCCTTCGCGGCCATGCCGTACCGGCTGCCGGCCTTGCGGTCTTCCCACACTTCGCCCGTGAATTCAAGCCGTCAGGCCGCCCTTGCGCCAGGCCCGCCCCCGTTGTAGCCTGCCCTGCCTGATCCAACCCTTCGGAGGCCCGCATGTTCCAAAACGACCGCCTGGCCCTTCTCGTCTCGGGCCTTGGCCCCATCGGCCGCATGAACGGCCCCCGGGGCACCTGGGGCTCGGCCGCCGCCGTCCTGGCCGCGCCGCTGCTCTTCCTGCCCCTGCCCCTGGTCGGGCGCGTCCTTTTGCTCGGCCTGCTCTATTACGTCGGCGGCAAGGCGGCCGACCGCACCGAAAAGATCCTGGGCTGCAAGGACCCCGGCCACGTGGTCATCGACGAGCTCGTCGGCCAGTGGCTGACCTTTCTGCCCCTGGCCGCGCCCACCACCTTCGAGCTGGTGGCCGGTTTTTTCCTGTTTCGGGTCTTCGACATCCTAAAGCCCCCGCCGGTGCGGGCCTCGGAAAACTGGCTGCCCGGCGGTTTCGGGGTCATGATCGACGACGTGCTGGCCGGCATCTACGCCGGGGTGTGCCTGCTCATCCTGATCTGGCTGCGTTCGTAAGCGCCGCCCCGCGCGCCGCCCGTGACCGGGCGGCGACAGCTTTGTCACAAAATGGACCGGCCGTATGTCTTTTGCGACTGCCGGAACGGCCGGGCGATTGACGAGGCATACGGGCGGCTATCGGCACTCACGCGACCGCGATTACGATTTTTGCCCCTGGCCGACGGGCGAGGGCAAAAACCGTACTTTGCGGGCGTCATTTTTTCGAAGCGATAGCGGCAGGATGGAAGGATGGGTGGATTCGCGGCCAAGACCCCGGGCCGCCGGGCGACGCGGCACATCGACCGGCATCGGCGACCGGCGGCGCTTAATGAAACAGGAAGCCGCGGTAGATGAAGCGTTCGTACACAGAGCACAGCCGGCGGGCGCTTTTGCGGGCCAGGCCGAAATCCATCAGCCGACAGTACATGTGCACGGGATTGAGCCGATGTTGCAGGTAGTTGCGGATGCTTTGCATGGCGTAGCCTCGCTTGGGGACGGTTACTGCCCCCACTAAAGCTTAGCAAAAAACGTTCCAGCCATACCTTGCCCCTCGCTGGCGACAAGCAGCTTACCCTTCTTATCGGCCGTTTTCCCCTAATGCTTACGGCTCCGGCCCCAGGGCAAAAAAAACCCGCGCCGGCGAACCGGCGCGGGTGGTCCCGCGAGGGGACGAAGAGCGCTTAGGCCTTGCTGATGGCTTCGGCCGGGCAGGCGTCGATGGCTTCGTCAACGCAATCGGCTTCGGCGTCGCTTTCTTTCACGATGGCTTTGTCGCCGTCGCTGTTCATCTCAAACGCATCGGGGCAGGTCTCCACGCAAGCTTCGCAGCCCATGCAAGCATCGTCGTCGATAACAATGGCCATGTCCGGTCCTCCTTGAGTTTTGCCCGACGTCGCCATGCTCGGGTCCCCTCCCGGGAATACCCGCAACGACGTCCGACTTCCGTTTACACGCTCTGTTGTCTCACTGGCGCAAAAAACCTCAGCCGCTCCAGGGATGCCCACGCATCCCGGAAAATGCCCTTGGGATCCGTAGCGTGGTTCCAGTCGCAACTTCGTGCCACAACACGATTTGCGTCCAAATTCATCCCCCGGACACGCCGTGCCCGGGAAGTTCGTCTATGACGGGGCGCAAACGAAAAGTCAAGAACGGGCGGCCTGTCTCTTTTCCCGGAAAGAGTTGACAAGGAGACGGCATTCTTGAACCCTGGCAAGTCCCGTCCGGGCCTTCCCGGAACCCGCGACAAGGACAGGTCATTTGGTCTTTGACGCCACTTTCCAAAACCCTTACACCCAAAAAAGCGCCTATGGTTGGCACGCGGCGGCGACATACGAAACGAGCCTGAGGGCCATGGTACCAGATCTTCTCGACCTCCTCGAATCCTTGCCCTCCCACGCCGCCATCCTGGATGCGGCCGGTCTGATTATTGCCGCCAACACGTCCTGCCTTGAACTGCTGCGCGAATTCGATCCGGACACCGGACCGGGCCGCCCCTTTGCCGACGTCTGCGCCAAATTCCTGGCCTCCCCGGTTTCCACCGCCGTTTCGGAAGGCCTAAGCGCCGTCGGGGCCGGGGAACTGCCCCGCTACGAGATGGACCTGCCCTGCGGCGAACCGCCGGCCCAGATCTGGCGTGCCCTGTGCGCCACGCGGCTGGCCGGCCCCAGGCCCGGACTCCTGGTCACCCTGGCCGACATTTCCCGGCAAAAGCAGCTCGAGGAACACATCCTCCACGACGCCTTCCACGACACCCTGACCGGCCTGTTCAACCGGGCGCTTTTCATCAACCGCCTCGATCAGGCCATCAAACGCCTCAAGCACAATCCCGACACCCTCTACGCGGTCCTCTACCTGGACATGGACCGCTTCAAGCTGGTCAACAAGACCTTCGGCCACGTCACCGGCGACCGGCTGCTCATGGTCATCGCCAACCGGCTGCAAAAACTGCTGCGCGACCTGGACACCCTGGCCCGGTTCGGCGGCGACGAGTTCGCCATTCTCCTCGAGGGCATTTCCGGCCTGGACGAGGCCAGCGCCATGGCCGAAAGCGTGCTGCGCCAGCTGGCCCAGCCGTTTCGTCTGAAAAAGCAGGAAATTTTCGTCACGTGCAGCATCGGGGTGGTGCTCGGCTCGGCTGCCTACGAACACCCCGATCAGGTGCTGCGCGACGCCGACAACGCCATGTACAGCTCCAAGGAACACGGCGGCGACCACTACACCGTCTTTGACGCTGGCATGCGCGTGCTCACCCAGCGCCGCATGGAAATGGAGCTGGCCCTGCGCCAGGCCATGGAGCACGGCGAAATCACGGTCCACTACCAGCCCATCGTGTCCCTGACCACCGGCGAGGTCACCGGCTTCGAGGCCCTGGCCCGCTGGCAGCACCCTCGCCAGGGGCTGATCGCGCCCTCGGAATTCATTCCCATCGCCGAGGAGACCGGCCTTATAAACGAGCTCGGGGCGCTCATCCTGCGCCAGTCCTGCCGCCGGCTGGTGGAACTGGCTCAAGCCAATCCCGACGCCGCCAACCTGACCCTTTCCGTCAACATCTCC
>JBKICS010000038.1:3597-4017 GCA_046567015.1 Acidobacteriota bacterium
ACCGGCATCAACCCGATGATGGTCAAGCTCGAACTGACCGAATCCGTGCTCATGGACGACGCCGACGAGGCCGTGCGCACCATCAAGCGGCTCAAGGCCCTGGGCGTCAAGGTGGTCATCGACGACTTCGGCACCGGCTATTCGTCCCTGTCCTACATCCAGCGCTTCCCCTTCGACAGCCTCAAGGTGGACCGCTCGTTTGTCGGCAACATGAACGAGGCCGAGCAGAACATGGAGATCGTGCGGGCGATCATCGCCATGGCCCACAAGCTGGGGCTGGAGGTGGTGGCCGAGGGCGTGGAACTGGCCGAGCACCGCACGGCCCTGTCCGAACTGCGCTGCGAGAGCGCCCAGGGTTTTTATTTCTCCAAGCCCGTGCCGGGCGACGAACTCGACGCGCTCATGCTCCAGCACTGGAAA
>JBKICS010000039.1:0-4374 GCA_046567015.1 Acidobacteriota bacterium
GCTGTTTCGGGTACGGCGGTCCGCCGCCGTACCCGAAACAGCCCCACTGCCAAGGGGTCCGGGGGGATTATCCCCCCGGCGGGGTGCAGGGGCGGAGCCCCTGATTCTCTTTCTCTATCCTGCTACTGGCCAAGGCCGCGCAGGCGCAGGCCGACCAGGCGGATGAAGCCGGTGGCGTCGGCCTGATTGTAGACTTCGTCTTTCTCGAAGGTGGCGAGTTTCGGGTTGTAAAGGCTATTGGGCGACTTGCGGCCCAGCGGATAGGCCTGCCCCTTGTAGAGCTTGACCCGCACGGTACCGGTAACGCGCTCCTGGGCCTGATCGATCATGGCTTGCAGGGCCCCCCGTTCCGGGGCGTACCAGAAGCCGTTGTAGACCATTTCGGCGTACTTGGGGATCAGCCCGTCGCGCAGGTGCATGACTTCGCGGTCGAGGCAAATGCCTTCCAGGTCGCGGTGGGCGACGTGCAGGATGGTGCAGCCCGGGGTTTCGTAGATACCACGCGACTTCATGCCGACGAAGCGGTTTTCCACCATGTCGATGCGGCCGATGCCGTGCTTGCCGCCGAGCGTATTGAGCTTTTTGATCAGCGCGGCCGGAGAAAGCTTCTCGCCGTCGATGGCCACCGGGTCGCCGTGCTCGAAGTCGATGGTGATGACGTCGGCCGTGTCGGGCGCTTTTTCCACGGGCACGGTGAGCAGATAGGTGTCGGCGCTGGGCTCGTTCCAGGGGTCTTCCAGTTCGCTGCCCTCGAAGCTCAAATGCATGAGGTTGCGGTCCATGCTGTGGTCCGAGCCTTTCTTGTCCGAGGGGACCGGAATGCCGTTGTCCTTGGCGAAATTGAGCAGATCGGTGCGCGAGGCAAAGTCCCATTCGCGCCAGGGGGCGATGGTGCGCAGGTCCGGGGCCAGGACGCCGGTGGTGAGCTCGAAGCGCACCTGGTCATTGCCCTTGCCAGTTGCGCCGTGGGCCACGGCCTGGGCACCCTCGGCCCGGGCCACTTCCACCAGGCGCTTGGCGATAAGCGGCCGGGCAATCGAGGTGCCAAGCAGGTAGCGGCCTTCGTAGACCGCCCCGGCCCGCAGCATGGGGAAAATAAAATCCTTGGCGAATTCCTCGCGCAGATCGTCGATGTAGGCCTTGGTCGCGCCGGTGCGCAGCGCCTTGTCCTCCAGGCCGTCGAGCTCCTCCTCCTGGCCCAGATCGCAAGTGACGGTGATCACGTCACAATTATAAGTCTTCTTGATCCACTTGAGGATGACCGAGGTATCCAGGCCGCCGGAGTAGGCGAGCACGACTTTCTTGATGCTGCTCATGGCTGTTTCCTTGTCGAAGGGGCTACTTGCCCTGGGTGAAGATCCATTCCAGGATGGCTTTTTGGACGTGCAGCCGATTTTCGGCCTCGTCCCAGACGATGGAGGCCGGGCCTTCCATGACGGCGTCGGTGATTTCCTCGCCCCGGTGGGCCGGCAGGCAGTGGAGCACCTTGGCTCCGGGCGCGGCCTTGGCGAGCAGGGCGTCGTTTATCTGGTAGCCGGCGAAAATCTTCACCCGCTTGGCGTGTTCGGCTTCCTGGCCCATGGAGGCCCAGACGTCGGTGTAGAGGTAGTTCGCGCCGATTGCGGCCTCGGCCGGGTCGGTCACGACCGTGACGTCGGCCCCCTGCTCCCGGGCCTTGGCCACCACGGCGGGGTTCGGCTGATAGCCCTGCGGCGAGGCGATGGCCACCTTGATGGGGAAGCGGGCGGCGGCGTTTATGAGCGAATGGGCGATGTTGTTGCCGTCGCCGACGTAGGCCAGCTTGACGCCGTCGAGGCTGCCGGAATACTCCCGCATGGTGAGCAGATCGGCCATGATCTGGCAGGGATGGAAGGCGTCGGACAGGGCGTTGACCACCGGGATGGAGCCGAACGCGGCCAGGTCCTCGAGCTTGTCGTGGCCAAAGGTGCGCACGATGAGGCAGTCGCCGTAGCGCGACAGCACCCGGGCGGTGTCGCGGATGGGTTCGTCGCGGCCGAGCTGGGAATCGTTTTGGGTCATGAAGATGGGCCAGCCGCCGAGATGGCGCACCGCGACCTCGAAGGAGACGCGGGTGCGGGTGGAGGCTTTTTCAAAGATGAGAACGCAGGTTTTGCCGTCAAGGAGCTTGCTGCGGTAGTTTGCAGCCTTCATGGCGGCGGCCCGGTCGAGAATGCGGCTGGCCGTATCACGGCTCAAGTCCAGGATGGTCAAAAAATGTTGGGGCATGGCAGTATCCTTGCGGCGCGACTTCCCATGATTTGGTAAAAAAGTGTTCCCTACCCTTCAAAGCGCCCCCTTGTAAAGCATCCGCCGCATGGCCCGGCCGCTGCCGGCCGGTTGCGCGTTGACCGGGCCAGCCGGCCGGTGCTAGAACAGGCACAGTCGGTAATTTTTCAAGTCTGGTGGAGCCGTCGGGCCGATCCGGGGAAGGCGCGACGGGACAGGAATGGCTCTAACGGTCGGAGGATGCTCTATGAAAGCGATGCGTGGACTGTGTCTGTTGCTCGGATTGGCGGCCCTTTTCGCCGCCTCGGGATGTACGGTGAGCGCCGGTCCGGCGGTCTACGTGCCGCCGCCAGCCTGCCCGGAAGGCTACTATTATTCGCCCGGCTACGGCTGTGTTCCCGCTGCCGGCCCCATTGCCGTTCCGGGAGGCCCCGTGTACGCGGTGGTCAACACCGACGGCCTGAGCCTGCGCGCCTGCGGTTCCATGAAGTGCGGCATCATCAATTCGCTCAATGCCGGGGAGCAGGTGCAGGTGCTTGGCCAGGAAGACGGCTGGACCCATGTCTGGGCCTTTACCCGCAACCAGGAAGGCTGGGTGGCGACCAGATTCTTGAACTGAACCGCCGAGGCGGGACGCGCGGCCAAAGCGGCCGCGCGTCCCGTTCTGGACAAAGCCGCAGGCCGGGTCTATAGCTCAAGGGATGCGACATTTTCAGGCTCGTCCCTTGCACGGGCGCACTCACCCCGTTTTGTCCCGAGTCCTTGGCGTCCTGGCCCTGCTGACGGCAGTCGCCGGCGTCCTTTCCCTGCCGCACCAAGCCTGGGCCAAGAAGCCGCCCAAGAGCGCAACCGCCGACACCGCCGCCCTGTCCGCTTCGCCGCCGCCGACCACGGCCGAGTCCCTGGCCGCCTCGGCGCAAGTCGCCTGCTCCCCGAAAAAAGTGCTCATCGTCGGCGACTCCTTTGCCGTGGGCCTGGGCATGACCATGGAGCAATCCCTGAGGCCCCGCGGCCCCGTGACCCTGGCCAGCCGGGGCAAGGTCTCAAGCGGGCTTAACACGCCGAAATTCTACGATTGGGAAAAGGCCCTGGGCGATTTCCTGGTCGCCGAGAAACCCGACGCCCTGGTGGTGATGCTCGGCGGCAACGACGCCAAGAACGGCAAGGGCACCCCGGAATGGTCCCAGGATTTCCAGGCCAAGGCGGCCCGGTTCCTGTCCATTGCCGCCGGCCACGGCGTCTCCGTCGTGTGGGTCGGCCTGCCGCCCATGCGCGAGAAGACCTTCAGCCAGAAGGCCTGGACCGCCAACGAAGCCATGCGCGCCGCCTGCGGCACGGCCAAGGACTGCCGCTTCATCGACTCCTGGGATCTGTTCGCCGACAACTCCGGCAATTTTTCCGCCAAGAAACCGCTCGGCGGCAAGGCCGTGTCGCTTCGCGGCAAGGATGGCGTCCATTTCAGCGTGGCCGGTTGCCGGCTCCTCACCGACCGTATCGCCACGGGCCTGACCACCGCGCCCTGACGCCGCGCGCGCAACGCCATCCCCAACGCAAAAAATGCTGATATCCCAATGAGTTGGAAAAAAGCTTGCCTCGTCTACCTGATCGCCTTGATGGTGACCATGCTGGTCAACATCGAGAAGGTGTCGGTCTGGGTGGACGACCGTCTGGCCGAAGGCCCGGCCTCGGCCACGGTCCGACACGTCCGCCGGGTGCGCAACCTCTGGCGCGAGACCGGCCTGGCCGCTTCCTGGCGGCAGCTCGACTGTGCCATGGCCCCGTATTTCGACGAAACCTACAAGAACAATCTGGCCTGCCGCGAGGAACCGGCCTCGGATGCCGCCGAGGAAGCCCTACGCGACCGCCTCGATCCCAACCAGCCGCTGCTCAAGCCCGACGACCCCATTGATGCCGAGAGCCTGCTGGCCGCCCTGTCCCCGCCCAAATCGCCCGTGGCCGAAGAAGGCGAGGGCACAGGTCCGCTCCCCGCCGCCCCGGCCCGGCCGCCCCTGGCCAAGGCCCCGGCCAACGGGCAGTCCCTGACCCAGGCCAAGGCCCCGGCCCCGCACAAGCTGCTGGTGGTGGGCGATTCCCTGGCCATCGGCCTGTCCCTGTCCCTGCGGCGTA
>JBKICS010000040.1:0-3375 GCA_046567015.1 Acidobacteriota bacterium
CAACGGAACAAGGCGTCGGGCGAGAAGGGAAAAAAACGGCATGATCACGCGTCGCTGGTCAGATAGTCGAGCAGGCGTCGGGCCGGTTCGTAGCCGGGATCCAGTTCCAGGGCGAGCTTGAGGAACTGGCGGGCCGCCTCCAGGTTGCGACAGCGGTGGTAGGCGGTGGCCATGTTGTAGGGCACGGTGGGCCCCTGCCGGACCAGGTCCGGAGCCAGGGCCAGGGCGGCCTCGAAATGGCCCATGGCCTCGTAGTAGTCCTTGCCCTCGGCGTAAGCCACGCCGAGATTGTAGCGCACCCCGGCGTCGTCCGGAGCCACGGCCAGGGCCTTGCGGTAGTTTTCCACGGCCTCGCGCCAGTTGCCTTGGCGGCGCAGCAGGATGCCGCGGTTGTTGAACATCCAGAGGTCTTGGCGGGTTATGGAATCGCCCTTGGCGGCAATGGCCTCGGTCACGAAACGAAGCGCCATGTCCGGGTCGCGGTCGCCGATCTTGCGGGCCATGTCCATGAGCGATTCGCTGACCATGTCCGCCGCCACCTTGGTCACCACCCGCCTGGCCTCCTCGAAACAGGTCTTGGCCTGTTCGGCGTCGCCCCTGTCCAGGTAGGCCTCGCCGATGGCGACCTTGCGCTCGAAATTGAGCGGCGACAGTTCGTCCAGGCGGGTGAGGCAGGCCAGGCGTTTGTCCGCCTCGCCGCTGGCCGCGTAGAGGTCCGTCAGGCGGGTCAGCGGCTCGATGTAGAGCTTTTCCGCCTTGGCCGCCTCGGTGTAGTGCCGTTCGGCCAGAGCGTGGTCGCCCCGGCGCAGGGCCACGTCGCCCAGGAGCAGGTGGGCTTTGAGGCTCCCGGGCTTGAGCTCGAAGGCCTTGGCCGCCACGCGCTGGGCCTGGTCCAGGTCGCCGTCGGCGATGAGCGCCGCCGCCCGGTCCAGCAGCACCCCGAGCTGGTTGTTGGGACGGATGGCGAAGGCGATCTTTTCGATGAGGGCATTGGCCGAGATGGGTTTGGTGATGAAGCTGTCGGCCCCGACCTCGTGGGTGAGGATCATTTCCTCGCGGGCGATTTCGGTGCTCATCACCACCAGTCGCACCTTGTCGCCGTAAAAGTTCTTGAGGGTCTTGACGGTCCGCAGGCAGGTGGTCTGGCGCAGGCGGCGCTCGAGAAAAAGGAGCAGGGGGCCGTCCAGGCGACCCACGGTCTTTCCGGCCAGGGTGGCGGCCTCGTCATAGCTGGCGACTTCGCGCACGACGGCCTTGACGTCGATGCGAAGGGCCGTCAGGGCGTATTTGAGCTGTCGGGAGAAGCTGTCGTCGTCGGAACAGACCACGACCAGGCCTGTCGTGGCGAAATAGTCGATGACGATGCGTTCGTAGCGTTTGGCCAGCTGTTCGGCCTTGACCCGTATGGCATTGGACATGGGTGGGACTTTCCTCGCGCTCAGACCGGCCGGGCGGCGTTTTTGACCCGGCGCAACAGCGCCAGCAAGTCGGGATCGGCCAGGCGCGGCGGCGCGGCCTCCTCGGCTGGCGGCGTCAGAACCCGGCAGGCCGCGTCCGGGGCCAGCCCGGCCAGGCGGTCCGGCAGCGCTGCGTCGACCGTCTGGCCGGCCGTGGCGGCGGGCGTGCCGTCCGACAACAAAATATCTTCCTCCAGGATCATGCCCGGAGTCAACGCCGAAACCGGAACCACGGCCCGGCCATACCCTTCCCGCTCTCCGGCGAGGACGCCCACCAATTCCAGCGCCCGGGGGTCGTAAAGCCCTTCCCGGCCGGCCATGACGGCCAGGGCCTCGACCCGGCCCTTGCCCGAGGTGAGCAGCCGGTCGTAATCCAGGGCCGCCTTTAATAGCCGCGCGCCCAGGGGAAGCGCCTCGCCCCGGGGATCGATCGCGTCCGGGCCGCCGTCCCCGGCGTAGGGGGTTTCCTGGTGGCGGATGATGTCGGCCACCTCCTTGAGCTTGGGGATGTTGTCGAGGAGGTCGGCGGCAATGGCCGGATGGCGGGTGAAGAGCAGGGCCTCGTCGCCGGTCAGGTCCCCGGCCTGGCGCAGCCGGGCGAAAAGGGACTCGGGCAGGGCCAGGGCGCCGATCTGGGACAGGGACACGGCCAGGTCGATGCGCCAGGCCTCGGGCGCTTCCAGGTAACGGGCCATGTCCATGACCAGCCGGCGGACCCGCAGGCCCCGGGCGTGGGCTTCGGGATTGGCCAGGGCCAGCAGGTCGGTCAGCACCTTGATGATGCCGCGAAGCGCTCCCTTGAGGAAATCGCGCTCGGCCGTGGCCTGCTGGTACAGGGCCGCCCCGGCGGCCAGGGCCTCGGCCAGGTCCTCCTCGGCGCAGGGCTTGGCCAGAAAACGGAAGACATGGCCGGTGTTGACGGCGTCCATGGCGGCGCGCATGTCGGCGTAGCCTGTCAGCATGATGCGCACGGTGTCGGGGCAGGTTTTTTTGAGGCGGCTGAAAAATTCCAGGCCGTCGAGGCCCGGCATGCGCAGGTCCGAGACCACCACGGCGTAGGGGCCGCGCTCGGTCACGGCTTCCAGGCCGCGCAGGGGGCCAAGGGCCGTATCCACCGCGAACCGGCGACGCAGCGCCCGTTGGAAGGCCGCCAGTATTTCCGGATCGTCGTCAACGAAGAGCACTTTTGCCTTGCCAAGCATCGGCCGGCCACCCCTGCCGTATTTCGGGAGTCAGATCGTCCCGGGTTGGGTCTTGCCCCCGTCCTCGAGGGGAAAACGGATAAAAAAGGTGGTGCCCTCGCCAAGCCGCGTGGTGCAATCGATGCCGCCGCCGTGCCGGGCCATGACCGCGTGGCTGATGGCCAGCCCCTGTCCGGTGCCCTTGCCCACGGCCTTGGTGGTGAAAAACGGATCGAATATCCGGCTGCGGACCGTCTCGTCCATGCCCGGTCCGTTGTCCGACACCGCCACCTCGAGCATCCCGGGCGTCAGCCGGGAGGCGACGACGATGCGTCCCCGCAGCCACGGCTCCCGGACCACGCGTTCCTCCACCGCCTGGGCGGCATTGAGGATCACGTTTAACAGCACTTGCGACACCTCGTGGGGCAGACCGTACACCATGGGCAGGTCGGGGGAAAGTTCCAGGATGACGTCGGCAACGTGCTTCCAGGCGTTGCGGGTGATGGTGACGATGTCGCGCACGCTGGCGTTGATGTCGAAAAAGAGCATGTCGCCGGTGCCCGGATGGGACATCTGGCGCATGGCCCGCACGATGTCGGCCACTTGCCCGATGCCCTTGCGGGTGTTGGCGATGGCCGAGGGGATTTCCTGGCGCAGGTAAGGCAGATCCGCTTCCTCGGCCAGTTTGGCCGTCTCGGCGGCGGCCTCGGCCATGGCGGCGGCGTCACCGGCGCGCA
>JBKICS010000041.1:0-3702 GCA_046567015.1 Acidobacteriota bacterium
CTACGGCCGAAAGCGCCCGACGCCCGGCCGCAGCCGCCGGAACAAATGCCAAGCGGCCCGCCCCAGTCTCCCGGGGCGGGCCGCTTGCTGCGAGGCCGGCAGGCTGCCCGGCTACTTCGCCTTGCCGGAGCTGATGAACAGTTCCTTGGCCGTGCCCGGTTCGAACTGGTAGCGGGCCGCTTTTTCCCAGAAGTACTTGCCGCCCTCGGTTTTAAGCACCCAGAAATCGAAATCCCAGTCCTCGCGGCGGTCGCCGTGTTCGTTTAAGGCCAACCAGCCCGTGGCCCCGTACATGCGCTCGCAGGTCGCGACGAATCCCTGCTTGAACCGGGCGAAATCCGTAGCCCCGCCCACGGCCTGGGCCGTGAAAAACACTGCCCAGGCCGCGTCGTAGGCCACGACGCTTTGGGTATCGACAAAGGCGTCGGCCTTGTCCTGGATGCGCTTCTCCAGCAGTCCGTACACATTGGCTCCGCCTTCGCCGTAGCGCGGGCTGATGAGCCGGACCTTCATGGCCGCCGCCGCGCTCTCCGGATCCTTGGCGATGGCGTCGAGCATGGCCGTGGCGCTCGACCCGTACCAGCCGACGCCCACCAGCTCGGGCCGCTTGGCCGCCGCCTTGAGGATGGGCACGATCTCCTCGCCGCCGGCGAAATAGACCGCCGCCTTGGGCGATTTGCCCGTGCGGGCCGCCTGGGCCAGCTGCTTGGCCAGATCATCGAGGATGGGGGCAAAGTCCTTGCGGTCCGGCGCGTAGCGGCTGCCCGGCAGGGCCTCGCCGCCAAGCTGCTTGAAGCGCGCCTTGACGTGCACCACCATGTCGTCGCCAAACCGGTCGCCGCGCCACAAGGGCACGATGGCCGTCACCCCTTCCTGGCGCATGAGCCCGGTGATGGCCTCGGCCTGGTAGGTGTCCGACGGCGACAGGCGAAAGAGATTGTCGCCCTTTTTGGACAGAAACGGCCCGGAACTGCCCTGGCTGATGAGCAGGACGTTGTTCTTGTCGGCAAATTCCAGACAGGCCTCGGCCTCGTCGTCGGAGAAGGGGCCAAGCACCACCCGCACGCCGCGCCCGGCAAGGGCCTTGAGCTTTTCCAAGGTCTGCGCCGGGTTGCTCCCGGTGTTCTCGATCTGGAACGTGACCTGGCCGCCGCCCCCGGCCGCGGCCAGGTAGGCGTTGATGTCGGCCTGGGCCAGATCCAGGGCGATCTTGGAGGTCTTGCCCGCCTCGGCCAGGGAGCCGGTCAGGGGCAACAGCACGCCAAAGGTCATGGAGCCGCCCTTCTGGGCCAGAGCCGCCCCCGGAACCAGCGCCAGCAGGAGCAGGCAGCAAGCCAACAAGCCCCACCCGGGCCGCCAGCCGCTTTTTCGCCAAAAACCGCCCAAACCGTGACCGTTCATGTCCGCTCCTTGACCCCGGCCGACCGGCCGGGAATGGTGTGCACGCATACGCCGTCCGACATACCCCCAATGCGGCCAAAAGGAAACCGCCCGGGCCCCCGTATGCCTCTTTGCAAGGCGCGCCCCTTGCCGTATACTCGGCCGTAGAGCGGTTACCGGAACGTTCCGGGCCCTCCCCTGGAAGCATGCCATGAATGACCCTGTCCCGACTGCGATGCCGGCCGAACTGCGCCGCAAGGCCGAAGCCCTGGCCGCGGCTGCCCCGCCGCCCCAGGCCGGGGCGCTTTGCGCCGAGGACGCGGCCCGGCTCCGACAGGAGCTCGCGGTCCACCGGATAGCCCTGGGCCTTACGGAAGACGCGTTGCGCCAGGCCCAGGCCGAACTGGCCCAGGCCCGCGACCACCATGCCGCCGATACCATCCTGGCCCGGCGCGATCTGGAAACTGTCCTGGACAGCGCGCCCATCCCCATCGTCAAGGTGCGCCTGGACGAAGACGGGGAGCGCATTCTCGAATACCAGAACCCGGCCGCCGAACGCCTCTTCGGCGCACAGGCCCTGGGCAAGTCCTGCAAGTCGTACCTGTGCAAGAAGAACACCTGCCCGGTCCTGACCGACGCCTCGGGACTGGTGCGCGACCGGGAATGTTCCGTGAAAACCCTGGTCGGCGATCGGATCATGTACAAGACCGCGCGCAAACTCTCCGGCACGCCGTACATCATCGAGGCCATGATCGACGTCACCGAGCTCATGCGCACCCGGGAGCGGCTGACCCGGGCCATGGCCGCCTCGGAATCGGCCAACCGGACCAAATCACAGTTTCTGGCCACCATGAGCCATGAAATCCGCACGCCCATAAACGGCATCATGGGCATGCTCGAACTGGCCATGGCCACGGACCCGACCCCGGAGCAGCACGAATACCTCTCCCTGGCCCGCCAATCCTCCCAGCAACTGCTGGAGATCGTCAACGACATCCTCGACTTTTCGCGCATCGAGGCCGGCCGCCTGGAGCTGGCCCGCCGGCCCTTCGCCTTGCGACAAACCCTCAAGGCCGGTCTGCGCCTGTTTAGCGGCCTGGCCGAGCGCAACGGCAACAGCCTGCGCCTGGACGTGGCTCCCGACGTGCCGGACGCCCTGGTCGGCGACGCCGGCCGCCTGGCCCAGATCGTGAACAACCTCCTGTCCAACGGCCTCAAGTTTACCCGCGACGGCGCGGTACGGCTCGCCGTCGCAACCAACACCCACCGGACCGAGGACGGCAAGGCCCCGCCGGCATCGGCCGTGAGCCTGCTTTTTTCCGTGTCCGACGACGGCATCGGCATCGCCCCGGACAAGCACGAACACATCTTCGACTATTTCACCCAGCTCGACGCCAGCCTCAACCGGGGCGCCGGCGGCACGGGCCTTGGCCTGTCCATCAGCAAGAATCTGGTCGAGCTCATGGGCGGACGCATCTGGGTGCGCTCGACGCCGGGCCAGGGCAGCGTCTTTCATTTCACCGTCGCCTTCGACCTCCCTTCGGACTCGGCCCGACCGGCGGACAAGCCCCGGGACACGGCGTCGGCGGCCCAAGATGTCTCCCCCCTTTCCATCCTGCTGGTGGAGGACAACCTCATCAACCAGCTCGTGGCCAAGCGCCTGCTGGAACGGCGCGGCCATGCGGTCACGGCCGTGGACTCCGGCCCGGCCGCCCTGGAGCTGCTCGCCACGACGCCTTTCCACTGCGTGCTCATGGATGTGGAGATGCCGGGCTTATCCGGCCCCGAGACCCTGGCCCGGCTGCGCGACCCCGCCCGATTCGGCGAGGCCGCCGCCACGCCGGTGCTGGCCCTGACGGCCCATGCCCTCAAAGGCTACCGCGAACGGATGCTCGAGGCCGGCTTTGACGACTATGTGTCCAAGCCCATCGATATGCATGAACTCGATGCTGCCCTCAGACGGATTACCAGCGGCGCGAACCGTTCGGCGGACCGGCCCTGACCACCGCCGCGCACGTCCAAAGGAGCCTGCCATGCGTGTTCTCATCGTGGAAGACGACCAGGAAGCCGCGGCCTACATGGTCAAGGGACTCAAGGAGTCCGGCTATGTCGTGGATCATGTGGCCGACGGCCGTGAGGCTCTATACCGGGTGGCGGCCGAAACCTACGACGCCGTGGTGGTGGACCGGATGCTGCCCGGGGTGGACGGCCTGACCATCATCAAGACCATGCGCTCGGCCGGCAACCAGAGCCCGGTACTGATCCTCTCGGCCCTGGGCGATGTGGACGACCGGGTCAAGGGGCTCAAGGCCGGCGGCGACG
>JBKICS010000042.1:0-3481 GCA_046567015.1 Acidobacteriota bacterium
CCTTCGATCCGCGTCGCGGCTTCCCGCAGCGGGCTGACTTATCTAGCCGACCCCGCGATGCCCGTCAACTCGTTTTTTCAAGTCCCGCACCGTAACCAACCCGTCACACGGATCTGCACAGCGCGGACTTTGAGAAATACCTATCCGGGCCGGCCCTGTCAACACCCTTTTTGCGCCGACCAGCCAACCCACCCGGCCGTTCGTGATCCGCTTGGCGCGACTCCTGCACTTCCTGCCGACAAGCGGCAAGCTTTTCCCCACCCGCCCTCGCCCGGCAGCAGCCGAACCGAGGACGCGGGCGGCCAGACTGCCGCCGCCCCGGACAGTCCCGCCCAGTGGGGGACAGGCCAGACGGCCGGACAGGCAATTCCTGCCGACCGGGCGACAAGGAAGGTGGAGCATGAGCGCGATATGGACCGGAGTTTCGGGACTTCTCAGCTACAGTCAGGGCATTGCCACCACGGGCAACAACCTGGCCAACGTCAATACCGTGGGCTACAAGTCCGCGCGCATGCTCTTTGCCGACACCATGAGCAGCCTGGCCGGCGGCACCAGCGACGGCAGCCAGATCGGCACCGGCGTCCAGGTCGGGTCGGTCGCCTTGCAAACCGCCGTGGGCGGCCTGCAGGATACCGGCAACGCCACCGATCTGGCCATCAATGGCGAGCACGGCTATTTCATCGTCAAGGACACCGCCAACGACAAGACGTATTACACCCGGGCCGGAGATTTCAACTTCGACAAAAGCGGCAACCTCCTCTCGGCAACCGGCCTCAATGTCCAGGGCTGGGCCGTGGATCAGGACGCCGTCACCACGGCCAAGCGCACGGGCGCCGTCCTTTCCCAAGTCCCCACCACCGGCACGGTCACCGACATCGCCATCAAGGATTTCACCCTGGATCCCCAGGCCACCGGGACCATGGAGGTCGTCACCAACCTCGACAGCCAAAGCCCTGTCGGCGACCTTGACGCCACCGATCCGTATTTCACCATGTTCAAGAACTACGACGCCACGAACGCCACGCCGGTGGCCGATTCCGACTACTCCGCCACCATCAAGATCTACGATTCGGAAGGCACGGCCCACACCGCCACCGTGTACTATTCCAAGACCAGCGACGAAGCCGGCAAGGAGTACTGGGAATACATGGTGACCGTCCCGCCAAGCGAAGACGGCAGCAGCGCCACCGGCAGCACCACCAAGGCCGGCGTCCTCATGATCGGCACCATGACCTTTTCCGCCCAGGGCACCCTGGAAAACCAGACGGCCTTCACCCCCAGCAGCGGGGCCGACGCCACCAGCCTTGCCTCCTGGAACCAGGCCAGCCTGACCTCGTCCGGCGTGCCCCAGTTCTCGGCCACCTTCAAGTCGGCCTCGGGCGCTTCCGCCCTGCCCGCCCAGACCGTCGCCTTCAAGACCGGCCTGTCGACCTCGGGCGGCAGTTGGAGCGCGTCCAGCGCCGCCAACGCCGGAGCCATCGGGACCAGCGTCAGTGGCAATATCGGATACGATGCGGCCACGACCCGAAACGCCGTCAACTGCACCACCAACTACGCCACGTCGTCCTACACCCAGACGACCAGCCAGGACGGGTATGCCAAGGGCGAGCTGACCGCCACCAACGTGGACGAGGACGGGGTGCTGTGGGGGAACTTTTCCAACGGCCAGACCAAGGCGCTCTACGTCCTGGCCCTGGCCGACTTCGTCAATCCCACCGACCTGCGCCGGGAGGGCAACAACCTGCTCGCGGCCACCACCGAATCCGGCAAGGCCACCGTGGCCCGGGCCAACACCGGCGTCCTGGACGGCATCTCCGGCAACAGCCTGGAGAGCTCCAACGTGGACATGGCCAGCGAGATGGTCAACCTCATCGTCAACCAGCGGGCCTTCCAGGCCAACTCCAAGGTGGTGACCACGGCCGAGGCCATGATGGAAAAGGCGCTCGAGATCAAGAAATAGGGCCGGAGGGAACTAGCCGCCGTACTGCCGACGCCACTCGTCCAGAAAGAGCAGCGAGGTCTCCAGGGGCGTCAGCCGCCCCTGCCTGGCCCGAACGGCTGCGATCAGATCGGGAAAGGTCACATCGGCCGGCAGGGACAGGTCGCGCAGAAGCTGGGCCGTCTCGTCGCGAAGGGGCTGGGGCAGCCCGGCCAAAGCCGCCAGCTCCCCCTCGCGCCCCCTGGGCCAGTCCGGAAAGCGCTCGGCCGTAAATTCCAGCAGCCGCTTCATGCGCTGGCCGTAGGTGTGCTCGGCCAGGGCTCGATCCCGGGCCCGGGCGGCGTACCCGGCCCGCTCCTCGGGATGGGCCAGGAAATGGGCCAGCTTTTCCCGCAGCTCCTCGAAACTCCCGAACCGGGCCAGCTCATCGTCGGCGAAAAGCTCCGGCAACAGTGTGCGCTCGCTGACGAGTTGGAACGCGCCGCACATGGCCAGCTCGAAGGTGCGCGGATTGACGAAATCCCCAGCCGGCACCAGCTCCCGGGCCGTAATGCTGGAGTGGAGGTTGAGATTGATCGTGGCGGCGTTGAATATCTTGACCGCCTCGTCGGCGGTGATCCGCCGCCCGCCCAGGCGCACTTTCCCGGCCAGGGCCGCGTCGCCCTCCCAGTCGCTGCCGAAAATCCCCAGGCCGAAATCCGGCAAGCGGGCAAAGGCCGCCCGCCGGTTGGGGTAGCCCGCGCCCATGAAAGACACCTCGGCCCCGTAGGTGCGCCGCTCCACGGCCGACAGTTCCAGCGGTCGGTGCACCGCCGGATCGGCGGCCAGGGGCAGGTATAGGGCGTTTGGCTGGCCGACCGCCGCCAGGCGTTCCGGAAAAGGATCCTTCTGGATGACGGCAAAGACATCATAATAAGGCGCGAAGGCTTCCCAGTAGGTAAAGAGCCGGAAATCCTCCACGAACCACATGGCCGTTTTCACCCCGTCCCGGCGCAGGCGCTTTAGGGCCTGGCGCGACAGCGGAGCCTGGGCCAGGGCCAGGACCAGATCCGGGCCAAAGGTCTCGACCTTGGCGCAAATCGCCTGGGACACGACTTGCAGGAAGCTGTTCTCCAGATATTCCAGGCGATCCGAGGTCACGCGCAGGGTTTTGAGCGCCTCGAAGGCCCCGTGGAACTCCGGGGCCTCGAAGACCTCGACCACATGGCCAAGACCCGTCAAGGCCGCGGCGCAAAACCGGCCCACGGGGAGCGAACCGCCGTACATGGGCAACACCACCAGCACCCGCAGGGTTTGCAACGCCGCCATAATCTACCATTCCCCGCTTGCCGTCCGCCCGGGCGGCGGCAAGGTCCAGTCGGTTTCCAGATACAGGCGCTCGGCCAGCTCCCGCTCCCGGGTCAGGTCCGTGCCGGCCTGGTCCGCCCCGGCCAGCCGCCGGGCGACGAAGGCGCGAAAGGCCTGCCGGTCCGCCCCGGCGGCGTCTTCGCCGCCAACCAGCCGGCAGACCGCCCCGAGCGCGTCGCAGTCCGTGGCGAAACG
>JBKICS010000043.1:0-3101 GCA_046567015.1 Acidobacteriota bacterium
CATGGCGGCCTGTGCCGAAACCGGCCGACAGGACCACGACACCCTCATGGACCTGGTCCATCAACTGGCCGCCTCGCTGGGCAAGGCCATCGACGCCAAGGATCCCCACACCATGGCCCACTCCGAGGAGGTGGCCGAGTTGGCCCGGTTCCTGGCCCTGGCCATGGGTCTGCCCGAGGATCTGGCCGACTGCATCCATGTGGCCGGGCACCTGCACGACATCGGCAAGATCGGCGTGCCCGACGCCGTCCTCGGCAAGCCCGGCCGCCTCGACTCCGGGGAATGGCGACGCATGCAGGCCCATCCGGTCATCGGCGCGGAGATTCTTTTGCCATTGGCCTGCTTCAACCAGACCGGCATCGTGGAGATGGTGCGCGCCCATCACGAACGCTTCGACGGTCGCGGTTATCCTTTCGGCCTTCGCGGCCGGGACATTCCGCTCGGGGCACGCATCATCAGCCTGGCCGACAGCCTGTCCGCCATGCTGCAGGCCAGGCCCTACCGGCCGGCCATGGACTTTGCCGCGGCGCGTCAGGAAATCGTGCGCTGCGCGGGCAGCCAGTTCGACCCCCAGGTGGCGATCGTCTTTCTGGACGTGGCTTTTGAGGTGCGCGAGCTGCTGACAGCCTGTCGGGCCGGCGACCGGACGACCGGCCCCGGGACGTCGGGAGGCGGCGGGCAAGAAGGCTAAAGACGGTTGCGGCCCCCCGGCGCACCCGGCATAAGGGGACAGTCGGTCGCGCCTCGCCCTCCCCGCCCGACAGCAGGCCGCCTCGGGGGGTGGCGAAATATCCGCGACGGACCGAGGAGTATGGTCTCGTGGGAAAAATGGCGTTCCTGCTGCTGCTCCTGGCCACGCTGGCCATGCGGCCCCTGCCGGCCCGGGCGGACCCGGGCGTCGCCATGACCGGCGACGCCCGGGTGTACGGGCTCTTTTTCGCCAACCGGAATTTCACCGGCTGGGATCAGACCGCAACCCGGGACCAGGGCGGCTGCGACATCCTGCAACGGCTGCGGCTGCGCACCGATTTCGTTGCCGGCGAGCCTCTCAAATTCCGCTTCGGCCTGCGCATCGACGACGAAAAATGGGGACAACGCTGGGGAGCAGGCTATCTCACCGCCGCCAATCCCCGGCCGGCCGTCGAGCCCTATCTGGCCTATCTACAGTTCAAATGGCCGGGCACCGACATCGAGGCGACCGTGGGCTATCAGCCCTTTTCCCTGCCCCAGACGGCGGTTTTCTACGACAGCGTCGTGCTGGCCGGCAACGACGGCGATCAGGCCTCCCCGGTCCTGGCCGTACGGATTCCCGTCGTTAAGGACGCCCTGGCCGTCGAAATCGCTTACGGCCGCCTGCTCGACGCCTACCGTACCGACGAGCCGACGACGCCCCCGGTCGGTAACGCCTTCGACGTCGCGTTTCTGAACCTGCCCCTGACCGCAGCCGGCATCGAGGCCACGCCCTGGGGGCTGCTGGGCGGCTTCGGCAAGGACGCCGATCCCCGGGGCCATTTCGCCGTTGGTTTGCGCTCGGCCGGCAGCTTTCTCGCCCCGACCGGCTACCGCAACAACACGAACGCCATGTGGTGGACCGGTCTGGCCCTCACGGCCACGGCCTTCGATCCGGTCATTTTCTCCTTCGACGGCATCGCCGGGGGCGCCGCCGGCTCGGACCGCTGGCGCAACCGACGCCAGGGCTGGTTTTTCGACGCCGGCCTGACCTATCAGGGCCTGACCTGGGCCACCCCGGGGCTGTTCGCCTGGATCGCCAGCGGCGAGGACGCGAGCCTGGCCAACGGCAGCGAACGGTTGCCGGTCATCAGCACCACCTGGGGGCCGGGCGCTTCATTTCTGTTTAATTGCGACCAGGAATTCGCCCAGAACACCATGGGCGTGGACCCGACCGGAACCTGGGGGGCGGCGACCGCCATTCGCGACATCACCGTTGTCGAGCCCCTCAAAAGCCGCCTCACCCTGGCCGTCGTCTCCGGGCGCAACAGCCCTTCGGGCCTGCGCAAGGCCGTGGCCGCAACCGGCGGGCCGGGCCAATACCTGAGCATGGGCAGCAACCTGGCGGCCGGCGAATGGCTGCTCGGTCTCAACTGGGACCACGACTATGCCATAAGCCAGGCGCTGCACCTCATGCTGGAAACCGGCTTTGCTTCGCCAATGGGCCTGCGCTCCGACATCTGGGGGCATCGCCTGACCCAGCGGGCAGCCGAGGCCTGGATGGTCTCCTTCGGCTGCCTCTACGCCTTCTGAGGGCGGCCTGGCCGCCCGCCCCTGCCGGCGCGGTTGCGCAGACGGCAGCGTATCGCTCTGAACCTTCTGCGGCGGCCCGGTCGCCCGCTCTGGACGCTTGACTGTCGTCGTGTTAAAATACAGGGTAAAGAATGGGCGAGGTCGCCCTCTGCTGGTACGCAAGCGCAATCCCCGGGCCATTGACAAGCGATCCGGGCCTGTGAATTATTAACCGTTGTTCTCTCAAGGTGCCTCCATGACGCGTTTCCGCTTGAGCCTATGTCCCGCCCCCCCAGCGTCCGCGTCGCTGCTGCTGGCCGGCCTTTTCTTCTACCTGGCCTTGTGCGGCCCTGCCGCCCTCGCCCTGGCCCAGCCGCCGGGGGCGGGCCAGCCTCCGGCCGGGGCCCCGGCGGCCCCTCCCTCGGCTGCGACACCGACTCCGGATGCGACTCCGGCGGCGGCCCCGGTGGATGAATCGGCCAAGAGCATCAGCATCAACTTCGACGGCGTCGATCTGCGCGCGTTCATCAAATACATAAGCCAGGTCACGGGCAAGAATTTCGTCATCGACGACGCGGTCAAGGGCACCATCACCGTGCTCTCCCCCAAGCCCCTGTCCGTGCCCGAAGTCTACAAGGTGTTCGAGTCGGTGCTGGAAGTGAACGGCTACACGGCGCTGCCCACCGAGAACTTCGTCAAGATCGTGCCGGCCAAGACCAGCCGCGCCCGCAGCATGCCGCTTATCGAAGGCCGCCAGACCGTGCAATCGCCCAACGACAGCATGGTGACGCAGATCGTGCCGCTGAAAAACATCCGTTCGCCGGAACTGCGCAAGGTGCTCGCCCCGCTGGTTTCCCCGG
>JBKICS010000044.1:0-4126 GCA_046567015.1 Acidobacteriota bacterium
TGCCTTCCTTGGGATAATCCGGGATATCACGAATGAGTGCACGCAGGTCCATGGCCGTCTCCTTGAAAATTCCGACTGCTAACCGTTGTCGGATAGGGATTTTAGGCCAACCGGTCAAGCCGGGCTTGGCGGTTTTGCCCGGGTGCGCTACAGCTCGCCCCATGAATGCCCAACCAGCGCCCACTCCATGCGATCTGCTGCTCACGGCCGCCGTGGTCGTCACCCAGAACGACGCCCGCACGGTGCTGCGCGACGCCGCCCTGGCCGTGATCGACGGCCTGATCGCCGCCGTTGGCCCGCGCGCCGAACTGGCCGCCCGCTACGTCCCGGCCGAGACCATCGACCTGCCCCAGGGCATGCTCCTGCCCGGCCTGGTCAATACCCACACCCACGCGGCCATGACGCTCTTTCGGGGCCTGTGCGACGACGCGCCGCTTACCGTGTGGCTCTCCGAGCACATCTGGCCGGCCGAGGCCAAGCTCACGCCCGAGGCCGTGCGCCTGGGCACGCAGCTCGCCTGCGCCGAGATGCTGGCCTCGGGGACCACCTGCTTTCTCGACGCCTATCTTTTTGTCGATGCCGTGGCCGACGCCGTCCAGGCCGCCGGTATGCGGGCCGTCTTGTGCCAGGGCGTCTTCGACATCGAAAACGCCGGGTTCAAGACATCTGACGCCGCCCTGGCCTCGGCCGCCGCACTGGCCGACCGGCTGGCCGGGGAGGCGCTCCTGCGCCCGGCCATCTTTCCCCACGCCGTCTACACCTGCCGCCAGGAAACCCTGGAGCGCTGCGCCGCCTTTGCCAGGGAGCGCGGCACGCTCCTGTCCACCCACGCCGCCGAAACGGCCCGGGAAAACGCCGACTGCCTTACGGCCAACGGCGCGCGGGTCATCCCCTACCTGCACAAACTCGGGATGCTCGGCCCCAACACGCTGCTTGCCCACGGCGTGGCCCTGGACGCTTCCGATGTGGCGCTTTTGGCCGAAACCGGCACGGCGGTGTCGCACTGCCCCAAAAGCAACATGAAGCTGGCCAGCGGCATCGCCCCGGTCCATGCCCTACGCGAGGCCGGGGTGACGGTTGGGCTTGGCACCGACGGCGCGGCCAGCAACAATGCGCTGAACCTCTTTTCGGAAATGGGCACGGCCGCCCTGCTCCAGAAAGTGGCGAGCTGCGATCCCACGGCGCTTAAGGCCGGCGCGGCCCTGGACATGGCCACCCGCGACGGCGCGCGCGCCCTTGGCTGGCCCGAGCTTGGCCGCTTGCAAGCGGGCTGCCCGGCCGACCTGTGCGCCCTGGACCTGACCCGGCCCCAACTGCAACCCTGCTTCGACCCCGTCTCGGATGCGGTCTACGCGGCAAACGGCGGCGAAGTCGTGCTGACCATGGTCGCCGGGCGCATCCTTTACCGCGACGGCGCGTTCCCGACCATGGATTACGCGGGGTTGCGCCGGGATTTCCAGGAAACGGCGTCCCGTTTAGTCGGGCGGTGAGGCCCATCTCCGCCCCGCCGTCCCCCTTGACAAGTCGGGCGGACTCCATAATAAAGGCTGGCTTTCCGCTGAAAACATTCCCGCGCCCCATCCGCGCGGCCCGGAGGTTATCCCATGTCCCAGGTCATCACCGTCAATGGCGTCGAATGCCATCCCATTGTGGAAAAATGCGTTGGCTGCGAACGCATCATGGAGCAGGATGGGGGCCAGTACTGCAAGAGCTATCCCCTGCCCGAGCGCAAGTGGGCCCAGAAGGTCTGCAACTTCGCCACGCACATGAAGCTCGAGGTAGACAAGGGCGGCAAGGTCAACATCAACCCCCTCAAGGCTTCCAAGCGCGCCGCCCGCGGTCGCTAGGTCGCCCGACGTTTTTTTGCCGCACCCATGCCGGGAGGTTTGCGCCTCCCGGCTTTTTGCGTTGCGGCGCGGTTTGCCAAGCCCTGGCCAACCGGCTATGCTCCCAAGGCGCAACACCCATCATCACAACCGTCCGGAGCCTGTATGCTTGACGACCTGCTTGCCTTCCTCGACACCGAACGCGACGCCGTCATCGACCTGCAACGCGAACTGACCGCCATTCCCGCCCTTGGCCCGGACAACGGCGGCCCCGGCGAACGGGAAAAAGCCGATCGCCTCAAAGTGCTCCTCGCCGGCATGGGACTGCCGCCGGTCCGGGAAATAAACGCCCCTGACCCCCGCGTGCCCTGCGGCCATCGGCCCAATCTGGCCGTGGTCATGCCCGGGGCCGACACCTCGCGCACCTTCTGGGTCATCTCCCACCTCGACATCGTCCCCCCGGGCGACCGGGCGCTGTGGCGCACCGATCCCTATACGCTCGCCGTCGAGGACGACCTCGTCTACGGACGCGGCGTGGAAGACAACCAGCAGGCCGTGGTCAGCTCCATCCTGGTGGCCCGGGCCATCGCCGCGCAAAAGCTCCTGCCGCCCGTCAATTACGGCATGCTGTTCGTGGCCGACGAGGAAACCGGCAGCAAGTACGGGCTGGACTACGTGGCCGGCCACGCCGACGGGCTTTTCACCCAGGACGACCTGTTCCTGGTCCCGGATTTCGGCCTGCCCACCAGCGAAATGGTGGAAGTGGCCGAAAAGAGCATGCTTTGGCTCAAGGTCGTCATCGAAGGCCGGCAATGCCATGCCTCCACCCCCGAGGAAGGCATCAACACCCTGTCCGCCGCCGCCCTGTTCATCATCAAGATTCCCAAGCTCTACGACCGCTTCAGCGACAAGAACCCGCTGTTTCATCCCTCCAACTCCACCTTCGAGCCGACCAAGAAGGAAGCCAACGTCGAAAACGTCAACACCATCCCCGGCCGCGACGTGTTCTACGTCGATTGCCGGGTGCTGCCGCACTACAACCTCGACGACGTGCTGGCCGTCATCCGCGAATACGGCAAGGAAGTGGAAGCCGCGTGCGGCGTGACCATCAGCTACGAGGTCATCCAGCAGGAACAGGCCGCGCCGGCCACCGACGTCGAGGCCCCCATCGTGCAACGGGTCATGAACGGCATCCGGGCGGTCTACCCCGGCGCGTTGCCCAAGCCCATGGGCATCGGCGGCGGCACCGTGGCCGCCTATCTGCGCCGCCGTGGCTACCCGGCGGTCGTCTGGGCCACCCTGGAACACAACGCCCACCAGCCCAACGAACGCTCCAGCATCGCCAAGACCGTCGGCGACGCCAAGGTCATGGCGCACGTGTTGTATAGTTAGAGGGGAGAAGGGATAAGAGCCTCCGGCGGCCGGGGGGGATAATCCCCCCCGGACCCCCTTGAAGGGAAAGGTGTTTAGGGGCTTGTTGCTGGCTGGCTGTTATGCCGGCAAGTGGGGAGATCGTGAATATAATGCGCGCTTGGAAAAAGCTCCTGATGGAGCAGTGCCGTCGGCCCGGGGGCATCCTTGGCGAGTACATCGGCCGGCGCATGAACCGCAGCCATTTCGAGCTGACCGGCTGGGGGCTCTCCCTGGTTGACATCGCCCCGGACGCCGACGTGCTCGACATCGGCTGCGGCGGCGGCCGCACGCTGGAGCGCCTGGCCCAGCTCGCCCCCAGGGGGCGCATCTGCGGCATCGACGCCTCGGAAAAAAGCGTGGCCCTCTCCAGGCGGCATAACACCCAGGCCATCGCCTCGGGCCGCATGGAGGTGCGCCTGGCCTCGGTTTCCGCCCTGCCCTACCGCGACGACACCTTCCATCTGGTCACGGCCGTGGAAACGCACTATTTCTGGCCCGACCTCGCTTCCGACCTGCGCGAAGTGTGGCGCGTGCTGCGCCCGGGCGGGCGGTTCCTGCTTCTGGCCGAGGTCTACGACACCCCGAAATTTGACGCCCGCAACCAAAAATGGCTGGAACTCGTGCCCATGACCTACCTGACCCCGGCGCGGTTCCGGGAACTCATGATCGACGCCGGCTTCGCCGACGTGGCCGTCCATGAACAGGCCGAGCACGGCTGGCTGTGCTGCCTGGGCCGCAAGCCCGCCGCCTGACCCTCTACCCCCACCGCACCCCACATGTTCCGCCATCTTACCCTATTCCCCACCCCTCAAGGGGGTCCGGGGGGGATTATCCCCCCCGGCGGGGCGTCGGGGCAGCGCCCCGACATTCCTGCTTTCTCGCCGGAG
>JBKICS010000045.1:0-8391 GCA_046567015.1 Acidobacteriota bacterium
GCGCGGCCCGCAAACCGTCAAGGACGTGCTCATCGACCGGCTCGCCCTGCCTTTCGACCGCAAAGGCGACAGCGACGAATTCCACCTCGGCAAGGAAGGCGGGCACAGCGTGTCCCGCATCCTGCACATGGCCGACCGCACCGGCCGGGCCATCATGGAAGGGCTCATGGCGGCGGTCAAGGCCAGCCCCAACATCAAGGTGCTCACCCGCCGCACCGCCGTTGACCTGCTCACCTCCAACCACCACGCCACCCTGCTGGAATTCAAATACCAGCTCCTCAACCAATGCCTGGGGGCCTACGTCTTAAACGAGGTCTCGGGGCAGGTGGAAACCATCCTGGCCGATTTCACCGTCCTGGCCACCGGCGGTTGCGGCCGGCTGTTCCTGCACACCTCCAACACCCGCTCCTCCATCGGTTCGGCCATGGCCATGGCTTCCCGCGCCTTTGCCAAGGTCATGAACGCCGAATACGTGCAGTTTCACCCGACCACGCTCTTTCACCGGGCCGACCGCCGCCTGCTCATCACCGAGGCCCTGCGCGGCGAAGGGGCGCGGCTGGTCAACGCCTCGGGCGAGCCGTTCATGCAACGCTACGACCCCCGGGCCGACCTCGCGCCGCGTGACATCGTCACCCGGGCCATCCTGGCCGAGATGCTCAAGACCGACCAGGATTGCGTCTATCTGGACGTGGCCAGCTACGTCAAAGACCTGGAAAAACACTTCCCCACCGTCTACTCCGGCTGCCTCAAGCTCGGCATCGACGTCACCCAACAGCCCATCCCGGTGGTGCCCGCCGCCCACTACTTCTGCGGCGGCGTACTCACCGACAACACCGGCCGCACCAATCTGGAACGGCTCTACGCCGCCGGCGAATGCGCCTGCACCGGCCTGCACGGGGCCAACCGGCTGGCCAGCACCTCCCTGCTCGAATGCCTGGTCTGGGGCTGGAGCGCCGGCCACGACATCGGCAAACGGGCCGGTTCCAAGGCGACCATCGGACGCCGCCTGCTCGACAGCATCCCGGACTGGGTCAGCCCCGGCTCCAACCGCAACGAAGACCCGGCGCTCATCGCCCAGGACTGGGCCACCATCCGCAACACCATGTGGAACTACGTGGGCATCAACCGCTCGAGCTCGCGGCTCAAGCGGGCCTTCGAGGATCTGCGCGAACTCAACAAGCACATCCACGACTTCTACCGCGAAACGCCCTTGAGCAAGGCCATCGTGGACCTCTTCCACGGCTGCCAGGCCGCCTACACCATTACCATCGCGGCCATGCAGAACCGCCGCTCGCTCGGCTGCCACTACCGGGTGGATTGAGGGCAGCAAAAAGAAGAAGAATGCCTGCGGCGGCCGGGAGGGGGGAACCCCCACCCGGCCGCCGCAACGCACCATCTCTTGTATTTTTGCCCCCTACCCTTTCCCTTTCGCCTGAAATCCCGCCACAATGCGGTCCTGACAGCGCGACAGCCAGTAGGCTGCCGGCAAGCTGACCGCGCAAAGCAGACACATGGCGGCGAACGGGTGCAGGCGGCGCAGCATATCCGCTCCGTAGCCGAGGATGGGCTGGTGGAGCAGGTAGAAACTGTACGAGGTGGCGGCGGCCAGGGACACGGCGGAGCGGGCTCCGAGCCGGGCCATGGCCGGCCAACTGAAGAGCGAACCGGCCAGGCCCAGGCAGGCGGTGGTGAGCAGGATATGGGCCAGGGTGGCCTGCAAGTGGGCCTTGAAGACGATGGCCAGAGGCAGGGCGCAGTAGGTGGCGGCCAGGAAGCCGAGCAGCCAGCTTTTGGGAATGCCGGTTTCCAGGTCGCCGGGCCGGGGCGCGGCGGCCCGGGCTTTCCAGGCGATGGCAAAGGCCATGCCCAGGGCGAATTCCGGCAACCGGTAGGGCAGGTTGAAGTAGAGCATGTAATCGAGCAGGGCAGCGGTGGAGCTTACCTTGGCCAGCAGCGACAGAGCACACCACAGGCCCCAGCCAAAGGCGAGGCAGACCGCGCTGGCCTTGGCCGGGCCGTACTTTTCAAAGAACTTGAGGAGCAGCGGGAAGGCCAGGTAGAATTGGGCGAGCAGTCCCATCCACCACAGGGCCGGCTCCAGGCAGAAGAAGCGGGCCGGGTCGATGGTCTGGACGAAAAAGAGCTTTTCGGCCACGCAGGCTCCCAGGGCGGCCAGGGGCATGGCGCCGGCTATAAGCGCGACCACGCTCCACAGGGCCAGGGACAGGTAGTATTGCGGGGTGATGCGGCCGAAGCGGCGGCGGAAAAAGTCGAGGAAAGCCATGGGCGGCCTGCCGCCGGGATCGGCGTGGGGCAAGGTGAGGACGAAGCCGGTGATGGCGTTGAAGACCACCACGCCGAGGTAGCCCTGGCTCATGATGTCGCCGAGGATGGGGCCGAAGGGATTTTGCGCGCCGCCGTCCGGCAGGACGGTCCAGAGGTGGTAGAAGAAGATGCCGAACATGGCCAGGACCCGGATGCTTTCGATCTGGGTGACGCGGCGCTGCATGGGTGCTCCCTTTTGGTCGTTGGGGTGTGCGGGATGTTTGGCCGCTTTGCCCAGGCAACTGGCGGGCGCCTCGACCGGCCACGGCGGCTTCTTTGTCTTGGCGAAAAGTCGGCCGTATTGCAAGGCGTTGGAGGATGTTCGGGAATGCGAGTGACGTTTGTGGGAGTTGGCGAGGCCTTTGACGAGATTTTACCCAATACGAGTCTTTTTTTGGCCGGGATGGCCGGCGAGAGTCGGCGCACGGTGCTGCTCGATTGCGGTTTCACGGCGGCGGCGGCCTTTTTCGGCTGTGACGGCGTGTCGGAAGCGGATCGCCGGGATGGGCCGGATGCGGTCTGGATTTCCCATTTTCACGGCGATCATTTTTTCGGGCTGCCGTATCTGCTGGCCCGGATGCAGGAACAGGGACGGGCGCGGCCGCTTTATGTCCATGGCGGCGCGGGGGTGACCGAGAAGGTGGCGACGGTGGCTGACCTGGCGTATCCGGGGCTGCGCGACAAGCTCGACTTTGAGTTGATCTGCCTTGAGGCGCGGCCGCAACAGCCGTTCGTCGTGTCCGGGTTTGCGGCCCAGGCGGCCCTGACCGGGCATGGCGCGCCGTGCCTGGGGGTGCGGCTGACGACGCGGTTTGGAGCGTTGTATTACGGCGGCGACGGCGCGGCCCTGCCGGCCGGGCGGGAGCTGGCCTCGGGCTGCGCCCTGGTGGTCCAGGAGGGGTATGGCCTGGAAGCCGGCGTGCCGGGCCATGGCTCGGTGCCCGAGGCCCTGGATCTGGCCGAGTCGGGCTGGGCCGAGGCCCTGGCCGTGGTGCATGTGCGCCGGGAGTTGCGCCGGGAGCGGGGCGAGGAAATCGCCCGGCAGTTGGGCGCGGCCTCCATTCGGGCCTTTCTGCCCGAGCCCGGGGAGGTCTTCGAGGTCTAGGTCCGCGTGTAAAACTATCTGAAGGCAAGCCAACGCAGCTCCTGCGTCGCGTTACTTGACTTCGCCAAGCCTCATTGCCACTACCCGCCACGCCCACCTTAATTACTTTTCCCATCAAGGGGGTCCGGGGGGGATTATCCCCCCCGGCCGCCGGAGGCATTCTTCTGTCTTTTCTTCTCCAATCGCCTCAGCGCGCGGCGCTGCCTTGGGCCGAATCGCCGACCACGAGGTAGCTGCCGGGAAGCGACACCGGGGCGCGGTCCGGGCGCAGCAGCCACATGTCGCGTTCCTTGTCCGTCCTGGCGATCTGTTCGTAGTGGCGGTCGAGGATGGAACGGCGGTCGAGGAAGGCGTTGGCCGCCGCCGAGACCCGCACACAGCCCTTGGAGTCCGGGCCGCCCAGGCGCTGTTCGCCATGATCGGGGTCGGTGGCATGCATCAAAAGCCGCATCTGGCTGTCGTAGACGCCCTGGCGGAACTGGCGTGGGGCCTGCTGGTAGCCGAAATCCCACACCCGGCTACCGCGAGCGCCAAGGCCTCGCCAGCCTTTGCTGTTCTTGGATCCCTGGGCCCGGTAGCCCCAGTTATCGGGCAGATTCTCAAAGACGCCAAGCGGAGTGATGAACGAGTCTTCGCCCGGGCGCAGCTTGCCTGAGGAGATGAAATCGGCTCCGAGCAGGACCACGTGTTGCGAGGCGGCGTCGTAAAAGGCCAGGATGAGCAGTTGCGCGCCGGGGTTGCGGTCGGCATAGACGAAGTACTGGCTGAAGGACAGATCGGCTCCGGCGTCCTTGAGCTTGCCCAGGGCGTCGGCGCGCACGGCGTTTCGATAGGCTTGGCCCGGGGCGACGATCAGTTCGAGCTGCCGGTGGTCGGCGTTGTGGCCGAAGCGGGCCAGGGTCTTGGCCGTGACCGTGGCGGCGAATTCCTGACTGATCTGTATGAGTTCCTGGCGCTGGGCCGGATCGGCCACCTGGGCGGCCTCGACCTCGCCAAAGCCGGCGGTTGGGGCGGCGGCTCCCCGCTTGGCGGCCGCAGCGGGAGACAGTGTCTTGGCGACGGCGGATTCGGAGACGGCCTTGCCGGCCCGGGCCGTTTGCGGACAGACGGCCAGCGCAATCGCGAAGATGACGACGAAACAGGCCGTGGCCGGAACAAGACGCAAAAGCGGGCTCCCCGTCGGTGGGGAACCCGCTTTGTCGGTCACGTGGCGACGCGCGCCCCGGGCGGCGCTAGAAGACCCGGCGGCCTCCGGCATAATGCGTTCTCCAGTAATCTTCTTCGAGGTGGGAGATGGTCACGTTCTTGCCATAGGTGGCGCTGTGGATGAATTTGCCGTTTTCCAGATAGATGCCGACATGATTGACGCCCCGTTTGGAGCGGAAAAAGACGAGATCACCCTTGCGCAGGCTGTTTTTGGCCACCATGGTGCCCATCTGGTACTGTTCCCGGGAGGAGCGCGGCAGGTGGATGCCGTAGCGGTTGAAGACCCAGGTGGTAAAACCCGAGCAGTCAAATCCGGTGTTGGGATCGCAGCCGCCCGAGCGGTACCGGGTGCCGAGCTGAGTGGAGGCGGTGCGCAGCAGGCGTTCGTAGACGCCGCCGCCCTTATGGCGCACCGAGCTCAGCTCGAAAAGATTGTCGCTGATCAACTTGTCGCTGGGCAGTTTGTCGCTGACAAACTTGTCCGTGGCGGACGCGGTCTGTTTGGCCGGGGCCGCAGTATGGCTGCCCTGGTCGAACAGATTGCCCGAAATGAGATTGTTTTCGGCGGAGGCGATCAGGCGAGCCTCGGGGTCATTGGCGGTGATGAAGCTGTTGCGGGCGTTAAAGCCCTGATATTCGTCGAATTGGTAGGAGTAGGTTTTGGGTTTCGTGGAGCACCCGGCCAGGAGGAGGGCCAAGGTTGCCATGACGACGTACGGTTTGAGCTTGCTTGAGGCCTTGGCGTGTGCGCGCGCGTCGGTCAAAACTTTTTCTCCTTGCTGGAGTTGCCGGCCGGGGCCGCTTCCACGTATTCACCTGATCCCTTTGGATCCGTGGGGCCAGCTCAACGCCGCGACCAAGCGCGAAGAGCTTCGTTACAGTGCCGGATACATTCTCGAAGATTAGGGTTCTGTTTAAAAGCTTCAAATACGCCCGTCAAGGTTATTTTGACAATTTAATAAACTGAAATCTGGCCGCCCGCGCAGTCAACCCTTGTCCGGGGACGGAAAATGGGGAACAATCCCCAGAAATGGCAATCAATTTTTCGGTCAAAACCCCTGACGGGGAGCGGCTGCTGCCGGCTGTTCCCGGCGAGAGCCTGGCCCGGGCGCTCTTTCGGGCCGGTTATTTTGTCGGCGTGCCACTGTGCGCCGGTCTGGGCCGCTGCGGCCGTTGCCGGGTGCGCTTCGTAAAAGACGCGCCCGTGCCCCTGGCCGCCGAGAAACGCCGGTTGTCGGCCGAGGCGCTGCTGGCCGGCTGGCGGCTGGCCTGCCTGCATCCGGCCCGGGACGGACAGACCCTGGAGCTCGTCGACCCCGGCCGGTCGCCGGCCTACGACGGCCCGGCCACGGTCCGCGCCGCCCGGATCGCCGGGCCGCTGGGGCTGGCCGTCGATTGCGGCACCACGGGCCTGGCCTGGCGGGTGGTGTCCCTGGTCGACGGGAGGATGACGGCCGAGGGGCGCGGCGTCAACCCCCAGCTCGGGGCCGGGGGCGAGGTGGTCTCCCGTTTGGCCTTTGCCCTGGAGCCGGGAGGCGGGGCCTATCTGCGCCGGCTGGTCATTGACGAGCTTCGCCGGCTGGCCGCCCTGGCCGGACCGGAGCTGGCCGGGCTGTGCGTGGCCGGCAATCCGGCCATGGTCTCGATCCTGTGCGACAAGCCCCTGGCCGGGCTGGCCTACGCGCCCTATGGCCTGAGCTGGCGGGGCGGCGAGTGCGTGGTCCTGGACGAGGGTTTGCCACCGGCCTATATCCCCCCGCTTTTCGGGCCGTTTGTCGGAGCGGACATTGCCGCCGGGCTGACTGTCCTTGTGCGTCGCGCTCCGGCCTATCCCTTTTTGCTGGCTGATCTGGGCACCAACGCCGAGCTGGTGCTGGCCCTTGGCCCGGACCGCTACCTGGCCGCCAGCGCGCCGCTCGGTCCGGCGCTCGAAGGCGTGGGCCTGTCCCAGGGAGCCATGGCCGGGCCGGGTGTGGCCGTGGCCTTCGACCTGACCCCGGCCGGACTCGTGCCGGTTTTTTTCGACGCTGCGACGCCCACCGGGCCGCCGCGCGGCATCGCCGGGCCGGGCTACCTGTCCCTGGCCGCCAGGCTGCGGGAACAGGGAGTCCTTGACGTCGACGGCCGATTCGCTACAACCCCGGCCGCGACCCCGCTCGGGCGACGGCTGGCCGCCCAGGTCGGCCGCGAGGACGGCGAAGCCTTTTTCGAGACGGCCGGCTGCCGTTTGCCCGCCTCGGACGTCGAGGAGCTGCTCAAAGTCAAGGCGGCCTGCAATCTGGCCGTTTCGGCCCTGCTCGCCGCCGCCGGCCTGACCACGGCCCAATTGTCCTCGGTGTATCTGGCCGGAGCCTTTGGCGCGGCGGTTTTCCCGAGCGATCTCGAGACCCTGGGTTTTCTTCCGCTCGGACTGGCCGGCCGAACCCACGTCGCCGGCAATCTTTCCCTGGAAGGGGCGGCGCTTTTTCTGACGGATCCGGCCAGTCGCGACCAGGTCGTGGTCCTGGCCGCCAAAACGTCCATCATTCCCCTTGTCGCGGCCGGCGAGGCCGGCAACGCGTTCATCCAAAGGATGGTTTTCTCCTATGTCCCCTGATTTCGATTCGACCGCGCACCGCCCTGGCGCGCCCGTCGCGCCTGCTGCCCGTCGCCCTCTGTTCGCGCCGTTGTCGCCCGACATGACCGCCCGGCTGGCCGCCTATCCGGACATGCAGCGCCGGGCCATGCCGCTGCGCCCGGGCATGGAACGGCAACTGCCGCGCCTGGTGCGCGACCTGTCCGAGTCCCTGACCTCCGAGCGCGAGGGCGGTCCCCGGCCCGGCTACCTGAGCGAACCGCGCACCCTGGCCGCTTATGCCTGGTATTACCTGCCCTGGAATCTCATCCGCCTGGCCCGGCTGCTGCCCGGGCTCGATCTCGATCTGCCGGACGACGCCCTGGTGTGCGACCTGGGCAGCGGACCGCTGACCTTTGTCCAGGCCTTGTGGCTGTCGCGGCCGGATTTGCGGCGCAAGAAGCTGCGGATTTCCTGCATCGACCGCTCCCGGCGGGCGCTGGACCTGGGGCTTAAGCTTTTTGCCGAACTGGCCGGCTTCGACCCGACCTCTCCGGACGCGCCCTGGCGCATCCGGGTGGCCCGGGGCGAATACTGGCAGGGGCTGACCGAGGGCGCGGATCTTATCGCCATGATCAACGTGGCCAACGAGTTGGCCGGAGGCAGCCGCGATCCGCTGGATTCCCGCATGGAGCGGGTGGCGGCCCAGCTCGTCGAATCCCTGGCCCCGGGCGGCCGGGTTCTCGTCGTCGAGCCCGGCACGCGCCTGGGCTGGCGCTGCCTGCTCGGCATGCGCCAGGCCTGCATCGATCTGGATCTCCACCTGTCCGGCCCCTGCCCCCACCGCGAGGAGTGCGTCCTGACCGGGGGCCGCACCCGGGCCTGGTGCCATTTCAACATGTCGCCCGGGGGCACGCCCAGGTGGCTGACCGCTTTCTCCGACCGGGCCGGCCTTGGCAAGGAGCGGCTGAGCCTGGCCTTTCTGCTGGCCCGCAAGGTCGAGCCGAGCCAGGAGACCCAGGCCGTGCGGGTCGTTTCCGGGGCGTTCGCCCTGACCGACGTGCCCGGCAGCGCGGTCTACGGCTGCTCCCAAAGCGGCTTGGTGGTGCTGGTGGCCCCGGATCGCCAGCCGCCGGCCCCGGGCGACCTGCTTATGGCGCACGTGCCGCCGGACGCGCCCCGCGACGCCAAAAGCGGCGCG
>JBKICS010000045.1:8401-17389 GCA_046567015.1 Acidobacteriota bacterium
CGCGCCCAGGGTGATGCTGCCCGGCGATCCGGTGGCCCGCAAGCCGCGTCAGGACGAGCCCGGCGCCAAGCCGGGCCGGACCGCCGCGAAAAAGTCCTGGCCCGCCAAGGACGCCGGACAGGGCCGGCCGCCCCGATCCGCGGGCGGGCCGGCCGGAGCGGACCGGACATCCCGCAAGCCCGGTCCCGCCCGCATCGGGAAACGGCCGTCCGGGGCGGCGCGGACGCCGAAAAAAGCCGGAGCGCGCCCGGTTCGCCGGGGAAAATGACCGGGGCGAACGCCCCCTGTCGTCCCCGAACGGGGCGAGGGCCGAAACAACCGGTGTGACCGAGGGTGGGGCGGCGACGGCGCATGAACCATGCCCGGCGCCTGCCGGCACGGGTCGGACGCGGCCGTGAGGGCTGTTGTCCAAGCCATTGAAATGGGATAGGGAGTGCGGCATCCGTGCCCACGACCGTTTACGCATGCATTGCAGCAAAAGGAGGTCCCGCGTGGAGGTGTCGCAAACCGGCATCCCGGGGCTTGTCGTCGTCAGACCCAAGGTTTTCGGGGATCATCGGGGTTTTTTTCTGGAGACGTACAGCCGTCAGGCCTATGCCGAGGCCGGGCTCGATTATGATTTCGTCCAGGACAACCATGCCCGTTCCGGTCCGCGCGGGGTGCTGCGGGGACTGCATTTCCAACTGCCGCCGGCCACCCAGGCCAAACTCGTCTGGGTGACCCGGGGGGCCGTTTACGATGTGGTGGTGGATTTGCGGGTTGGCTCGCCGACCTATAAGAAATGGTTCGGCATTGAGCTGTCCGAAACCAATTTCCAGCGCCTCATGGTGCCGCGCGGCTTTGCCCACGGCTACGTCACCCTGACCGAGGACGCGGAATTCATGTACAAGGTCGACGCGCCCTATGCCCCGGCCATGGATGCCGGCATCGCCTGGAACGATCCGGACATCGGCGTGGTCTGGCCTGTGACCGATCCGGTCCTGTCGGCCAAGGACGCCGCCCAGCCGCGCCTGGCCGAAGTCGGCTCCCCCTTCGCCTACGCCCCCTGACCCCAAGGAGACAGCATGAGCAGCCCCGAATCCGACGCGGCGCGCGGCGGCCGATACGCCCTGATCCTGGCCGGCGGGTCCGGCACCCGGCTTTGGCCGCTTTCGCGCACGCTTTTGCCCAAGCAACTGCTGGCCCTGGGCGGTGAGGAAACCCTGCTCCAGACCACGACCAACCGGGTGGCCCAGGCCTTTGCCCCGGCAAGAACCCTGGTCGTGACCAACGAGGAGCATGTCTTCGAGGTGCGCGCCCAGTTGCGCGGCGCCCTGCCCGACGTGGCCGCCGCCGTGCTGGCCGAGCCCCTGGGCAAGAACACCTTGCCCGCCATCCTGCTGGGCCTGGATCGCATCGTGGGCACCGATCCCCAGGCCATCGTGGGCGTCTTTCCGGCCGATCACCGCATCGACGACGTGGCCGCCTGGAGCCAGGCCATGAACCGGGCGGCCGAGCTGGCCGGGCAGGGCTGGTTCGTCACCTTCGGCATCCCGCCCCAGGCCCCGGAGACGGGCTATGGCTACATCCATCGCGGCGACACCTTGGGCCCGGGAAGCTTTGCCGTACTGGGATTTACCGAAAAGCCCGACCGGGAAACGGCCGAAAAGCTGCTGGCCAGCGGCCGGTATTTCTGGAACAGCGGCATGTTCGTCTTTCGGGCCGACCTGTTTCTCGAGGCCGTGGCCGTACACGTTCCGGCCCTCTACGACTGGTGGCGGACCCGGGACGAGCGGCCCCTGGTCGCGGGCTACGCCGGCATCCCGGACGTGTCCGTGGATTACGGCGTGGTGGAAAAGCTCGACCGCATCGCCATGGTCGAGGCGGGCTTCGACTGGGACGACCTGGGCAGCTGGGAGGCCCTGTACCGCCTGGGCAAACGCGACGGCACCGGCTGCGTGATCCAGGGCGAGGTCCTGGCGCTCGACTGCTCCAATTCGCTTTTTTTCTCCCAGGGCAGCACCCTGGCCGCCGCCGGCGTCAAGGACATGATCGTCATCCAGACCCGCGACGCCACCCTGATCTGTCCGGTGACCGAGGCCCAGCGGGTCAAGGACGTGGTGGGCGCGCTTAGGGCCCAGGGCAGCAAGCTGGTGGAGGCCCACGTGACCGTGCGCCGGCCCTGGGGCAGCTACACGGTGCTGGAGGACGGCCCGGGCTTTAAGATCAAGCGGATCGAGGTGTCGCCCGGGGCGCGTCTGTCGCTGCAGATGCACCATCACCGGGCCGAGCATTGGGTGGTGGTGTCCGGCACGGCGCTGGTGCAGGTGGGCGAGAAAGAAATTCTCCTGACCGACAACCAGTCCGTGGACATTCCCAAGACCAGCCTGCATCGGCTGTCCAATCCCGGAAAGGTGCCGGTGGAAATCATAGAAATCCAGTCCGGCCCCTATCTTGAGGAAGACGACATCGTGCGTTTCGACGATGTGTACGGACGCGGCGGCAAGGCTTCGGGCGAGAGTCAGCAACTGCCCGGGGATTCGTGAATTTTTTCATAAGGCCTTGACACGGCAGTTCTTGGCCGGATAAAAAGCGCGGTGCGACAATCCACGCCGGGGCGAGGGGACAAACCCCCGGAAGGATTCGCGACGTGGGGACACGTCTTCTATAATCCGTTTTTTGCCCGAGGGGAAAAACGGCCGCCGCGTGTCATCGCGCGCGGTGGACAACCAGCAACGGCATGGGCAGGGGAAGTATGGAGGAGAAAAGATCGAATTCGGCCGGCGGTGTGGGCGGCATGGTGCTTTGCGCCCTGATCGGCTTCGTCGGCGCCCTCGTGGTGGGATGGGTCATCTTTCCGAAGATCCTTTACAGTGAAAAGACACAACCCATTCGTTTCAGTCACACGGTCCACGCACAGCTTGGCATTGACTGCGAGCAATGCCACCATTTGGGTCCGGACGGCCGTTTCGCCGGACTGCCCACGACTGAGTCCTGCGCCGAATGCCATGGCGAGGAAACCGGCGACGCCACTGCCAATGGCAAGGAAATCGACAAGTTCGTCAAGGATTATGTCAAGACTGGCGTTCAGGTCCCCTGGCTCGTGTACCAGTACCAGCCCGACAACGTGTTTTTCTCCCACGCCGCCCACCGAGGATTCGAGTGCACCAAGTGCCACCTCGACGTGGCCAAGATGGACAATCCTCCGGCGTACTATGAAAACCGTTTGAGCGGTTACAGCAAAGACACGATGAAGATGTGGGAATGCGAACGCTGTCATGCCTCCATGGGCACCAGCAACGCTTGCTACGTCTGTCATAAATAAGGGGGGAGAAATGGGACTTGATCGCAGAGCTTTCCTCGGGCTTGTGGCGGGTGGCGCCGTGGGCACCATGTTCACCCCCATTCCGTGGAAATTCATTGATGATGCCGCTATCTGGACACAGAACTGGTCGTGGATCCCCCGGGTTCCCAAGGGCCAGATCGACTACGTGGGCACCAGCAGCAAGCTGTGCCCGGCCGGCGAAGGCCTCAAGATCATGCGGGTGGCCGGCAACCCGGTGACCGCCGGCGGCAACCCGGAGCATCCGCTGTCGCGCGGCGGCGTGTCCGCCCTGGCCCGGTCCGAAGTGTACATGCTGTACAGCCCGGCCCGGATCAAAACGCCCATGAAGCGCACGGGCAAGACCTTCGCCCCCATCACCTGGGAACAGGCGTTGATCGAAATGGCCGAGAAGCTCGGCGCGGCCAAGGGTTCCGTGGCCGCCATCTCCGGCGACGCCACCGGCACGGTCAACGAGGTGCTCTCCGCCCTGGTTGGCAAGCTCGGCAGCGCCGGCTGCTTCATGATGCCGACCGAGGCCACCACCGCCGCCAAGGGCGTAAAGCTCATGGGCGGCCAGGGCCAGGCCGGCTACGACTTCGAAAATGCCGACGCCGTGCTCGTGCTCGGGGCCGACATCTTCGAGACCTGGGGCACCTCCACGCGCAATCGCAAGGCCTTCGGCGCCAACCGCCCGGCCGGAGCCAAGCCCGCTTCCACCTACATCTACGTCGGGCCCACCCGCAACAACACCGCTGCGGTGTGCGACCAATGGGTTCCCGGCGCCGCCGCCGACTTCGGCATCATCGCCCTGGGCATTGCCTGGCATCTGCTCAAGGCCGGCGCCGCCAGCAACGCTCCCGGTTTCGACACCTTCAAGGCCGTGGTCAACGGCGGCTTCGGTCCCGATGACGTCAAGCGCGCCACGGGCATCGGCCCGGACGTCCTGGCCGGCATCGCCAAGACCCTGGCCTCGGCCAAGGCGCCGCTGGTCGTGGCCGGTTCCCCGTTCGGACAGGGACTCGGCGCGGCTCCGTTTATCGCCGGCATGTCGCTTAATATGCTGCTCGGGCGCATCAACAAGCCCGGCGGCGTCTACATGCTGCCGGAACTGGCCTCGGTGGTCCCTGGGGCCATGTCCCGGGCGGCCATGCTCGACGGCGATCTGCCCGCCTTCTTAAAGGGCGTGGAATCCGGCAAGACCCCGGCCCCCAAGGCCCTGCTCGTGTACGAAGCCAACCCGGCCTACGGGTTGCCCGAGGCCGCGACCATGGCCAAGGCCCTGGAAAAGATTCCGTTCAAGGTCAGCTTCTCGTCGTTCATGGACGAGACAGCCGCCTTGTGCGATCTGGTCCTGCCCAACTCGCTGCCCCTGGAGCGTTATGACGACGTGGTCACGCCGTATGGCTCGGGCTTTTGCGTCTACAGCCTGGTGCGGCCCATCCAGAAGCCCATCTTCGACACCAAGACCACGGGCGACGTCCTGCTGGCCTTGGCGCGTAAGCTCAGCATCGAACTGAAGTTCGACAACTTCCAGCAGGTGCTCAAGGAAAAGGTCGCAAGCCTCACCAAGGCCAGCGGCGGCTTCGTGGCCAAGGACGTCATGCCCTGGCAGGTGGCGGCCGGCAAACCGGCTCCCGCCCTGGTCGGCGGTGACCTCTGGAAGGCCCTGGAAGCCGGCTACGCCTGGACCATGGTCGGCCAGGTGAGCCAGACCGCCATGGGATTTGCCGCCGAAGTGGTGGCCAAGGCCGTCAAGGCCGGCAAGGCTACCGCCGTTCCCGCCACCCTGGCCCCCTACGCCCAACTGCGCACCGGAACCCCGGCCACGGGCATTCCCTGTCAGGACTTGACCACCGTGCCCGATACCGAGCTGCTCGGCGAGACCACCCTGGTGCGCCTCAACAGCGAAACCGCCAAGGCCCTCGGACTCAAGAAGGGCCAGTCGGTCAAGCTCAGCGCCGCCGGCGTTGACTGCCAGGCCAAGGTCCACATCTTCGAAAGCGTCATGACCGGCATGGTCTCCGCCCCCCTGGGCTTCGGCCATACCGCCTTCGACTACTTCAGCCAGGGCAAGGGAGCCAACTACCTCTCCCTCATGACCGTGGCCGAGGAGCCGGGCTCCGGCATGTCCATGTGGATCGCCTCGGAAGTCAAAATCGCCTAACGCAAGGTAAAGGGAAGCCGTCATGTCCGGACAAAAAAAGGAATTCCCGATCACCTGGGGCATGGTGATCGATATTGACAAGTGCACTGGCTGCGGGGCTTGCATGGCCTCCTGCCAGACCGAGAACAACGTTGAACCGCAACGCGACGCCTCCAACAAGCTCCGCTCCACCTCGTGGATGACGGTGTACGAACTGACCAACGGCAAGTCCTTCCCGGACCACGACATCGCCTATCTGCCCCGGCCCTGCCAGCAGTGCGGCAACCCGCCGTGCGTGTCCGTGTGCCCGGTCATCGCCACGGAGAAAAACGAGAACGGCGGCATCGTGAGCCAGGTCTACCCCCGCTGCATCGGATGCCGGTACTGCGTGGCCGCCTGCCCCTACCACGTCCGTTACTTCGGCTGGTTCGACCCGGTTTGGCCGGAAGGCATGCAAAAGACCCTGTCGCCGCTCACCTCGGTGCGGCCGCGCGGCGTGGTCGAAAAGTGCACGTTCTGCCATCATCGCTGGACCCTGGCCAAGGACGCCGCCCGCGTCGCCGGCAAGGATCCCGACAACCTCGATGACGGCGCCTACGTCACCGCCTGCGTCCAGAACTGCCCTTCCGGCGCTCTCGCTTTCGGGGATCTCAAAAACCCCAAGCACAAGGTGCACGAACTGATCAAGAGCCCCTACGCCTACCGTCTGCTGGAACGCCTGGGAACCGATACCCAGGTCTACTACATCAGCCGGCGCGAATGGGTGCGAAAGCTCGGCGACAACTACCTTAAAAGCGAGTAATCGGGGGGATGCAATGAGCCTGATCGAGAGTGAAAAAAACTGGTATCCCGAAGGGGTCGAGCGTTGCTCCCTCGGGAAATTCCTGAAGTGGCTGGCCTTCCTGGGCATCGTGGCCGGATACGGCCTGATCGCCATGATCGTGTGCTTCGTCTACGGTCTGGGCGTCACTGGCCTGGACAACTACTTCGGGTTCGGCCTGTGGATCACCTTTGACCTCGCGGTCATCGCCCTGGGCGCCGGTGCCTTCTTCACCGGCCTCCTGCGCTACATCATCCGCATCGACGAACTCAAAAACATCATCAACCTGACCGTCATCAAGGGCTTCATCTGCTACTCCGGGGCCATGCTCATCCTGTCCCTGGACGTCGGCCAGCCCATCCGGTCGTGGTTCGGCTACTGGCACCCCAACGTCCACTCGATGCTGACAGAAGTCATCTTCTGCATCACCTGCTACCTGCTCGTGCTCATCATCGAATACGTGCCGCTGATCCTTGAGCAGAAACAGATCAACAAGATCCCGTTCCTGCACAACCTGGCCCACCAGATGCACGTCGTCATGCCGCTTTTCGCCGGCATCGGCGCGTTCCTGTCGACCTTCCACCAGGGATCGCTCGGCGGCATGTACGGCGTCATGTTCGCCCGTCCGTACGCCTTTCGCGACGGGTTCTTCATCTGGCCCTGGACGTTCTTCCTGTTCGTCCTGTCGGCCATCGCTTCCGGTCCGTGCATGACGGTGCTGATCTGCGGTTTCATGGAAAAGGTGACCGGCCGCAAGCTCACCACCTACCGGATCAAATCGCTCATGTGCAAGATCGGCGGCACCATGCTGCTGATCTACATGGTGTTTAAGTACCTCGACACCTGGGCCTGGATCAACAACGTCCTGCCCCGGGCCGGCCTGTCCTTCGACCAGATGTTCTACGGCCTGGTCTACGGACGCTGGCTGTTCTTCTGCGAACTGGTGCTGTGCCTGCTGGTACCGGTGGTGTTCCTGCTGACCCCGCTGCGCAAGAAGCCCGTGTTCATGTACTCGGGCGCCGTCCTGGCCTGCGCCGGCGTGGTCATCAACCGCTACGTCTTCACCGTCCAGGCCCTGGCCATCCCGGTGCTGCCGTTCACCAAGTGGGAGATCTATTCCCCCAACTGGGCGGAATGGGCCACCTCGCTTATGGTCATCGCCTACGGCTTCATCATCATGAGCTTGTCCTACCGCTATCTGCCGATCTTCCCCCAGGAAGTCGGCCTGAACAAGAAGTAGGACGCGTTTCCTGCGAAACGACCAAGCCCGGCCGCACCAGCGGCCGGGCTTTTTTTGGGCGTTGTCTTATTATGGATGCCTTGCATGTCGCCACGGCCCGGTGCTGCGTCGCGCCCCTTCGGGACTACCGGGTGGCCGCCGGTCAGAACTCCGTGTTCGAGATCATGGCCCTGGGCCGCACCCTGGTCATCGCGGACTGCATCGCCTTGCGAAGTACGTCTCCCCGGTCGGGAGCCCTGTTCTATCCTCCGGGCGATGCCGCGGCCCTGGTCACGCGCAGCCGCTTTTTCCTCGATGCCCCCGCCGCCGCAGGGGACTTCGGCCAGCGGGCGCGGCTGTCGCCGCAGGCCTGGCTGTCGCGGCAGGCAGAGCGCTTCCTGCAAGTCTTGCCGTTGCCGAGGGATTCGATGGCCGGCCAGGAACAATCCAAAATTACATTTATGTAAGTTAACAGATTACCCTGCATCGTTGTTTTTCCCACCGCACCCCGCCCCCTCGACTTTCTCGTCTTCATTTTCCCCCAGATGGCCTCGCAGTCTCAAGGCTTTTTGTCCGTGGAGCACCGTCGGCGCTACTGCGCCCTCCCGGGTGCATGGACGGAAGCAAGGTTATAATGGCTCCTACTTTTCCCTGATAGTTTTCGATTCACGTAGCGAATCCCTCTTTTTTTATTGCCATTCGGACGCAATGTGATATTTAAATACAAGCGGGAAAGGCCAGGATTCCCTCCCCGCGTTATCGTTGGTTTTTTTCTCCTGCAAAGCGGGGGATACCGCGCTTGGCCGCGCGGGTGTGTCGGCACTGCACAAGTATGTTTCAGGTGTATTAGAGGAGGATTCGAGTATGTACCATGGCAAGAAGATGTTAACAGTGCTCTGCAGTCTCGCATGCTGCACGGCCATTTTGTGCGCAGCTGCTGCAGCATCTGCGGCAATGGAAGACGCGGGCATGCCCCTTGAAAAAATGTTGATGATGAACAAGACAACCGCCGCCCAGCGACAAGCAGCGGCCATTGAGAAGTTCCGACAGCAGGCCAGTGTTCCCAAAACCAGCACGACCCAGGCCGCTGACGGGGCACAGGCCATCCTCACACCCGTTCCGCTGGGCGTGCCGGATCTCTTCGGCCCCTACCCCAACTGGGCCTGGAGCCCCCTGCCCGAGTTCGATGTGAGCGGCGTCTACCAGGCAGGCACCGGCCTCAAGAAGTTCGTCGACGAGATGCCGGTTTTCTTCCACCCCACGACCGACGGGGCCAACAGACAGGTGGGCATCGCCGTCCCGGACACCGTGACCTATCCGGGCACCGACTATTACGAGATCTCCCTGGAAGAGGTCACCTATAAGTTCCACCAGAACTTGCCGGTGACCAAGCTGCGCAGCTATCGTCAAACCAACAACGGCACCGATCCTGCGGTGCCCAACCCCACCATCGCCAATAATACCGTGGCCCCGCCGCCCTACAGCTACCTTGGGCCGGTCAT
>JBKICS010000046.1:0-2551 GCA_046567015.1 Acidobacteriota bacterium
CTGGATATGGCCCGGCGGCTGTGCGAGGAATCCCTGGACATCCTCGACCTCAACGTGACCTTGCTCAAGGAAATGACCGAATTCATGCGCGACGCCGCCCGGCCGGTGGAGCGGGCCGTGCAGATCTGCTTCATCGCCCACAGCTTAAAGCGCGTGTGCGACCAGTGCACCAACATCGCCGAATCGGTGGTCTTCACCCGCGAGGGGGCCTGCAGCCGGCATCGCTGCGACTGATCGGCAGGCTTGCGCGCCGATCAGCCGGCCGCGAAACAGGCGGCGCAAGCCCAGATGACCACGGCCATGCCCCGAAACACCCGGCGAAGCGCCGTCGGCCTGGCGAGCAGCCGGGCAAGGGCCGCGCCGAGCACGGCATAGGCCATCATGCCGCCAAATCCCAGCAGACACACCGGTCCGGTCAGCCAGGCCACCCCGGCCGCATCGGGCATGCCGTCGGCCGCGAATCGCGGCAGCATGGCCAGCAAAAAGCCCCAGGCCTTGGGATTGACCGCCGCCACAAGCAGGCCTTGGCCGAAAAGCCCGGCCAGGCGGGCGGCCGGGACTTCTGCGGCCGGCAGGTCGAGGCGCACCGGGGATTGCCACACGCGCAGGCCAAGCCAGGCCAGATAGAGCGCACCGAAAGCGCCGACCAGCCGCAACACCAGCGGTTCCCGGGCGAGCAGCGAGAGTCCGAACAATACGACCGGCACCTGGACGAGGATGGCGCAGACGAAGCCCAGGGCCGCGGCGGCCACCGGCCGGGCGCCGTGGCGCATGCCGAGCGTCATGGCCTGCACGTTGCCCGGACCGGGGGTGACCATGCCGGCAGCCAGGGCCAGACAATAGGCGAGGTAGGTTTGGGAGATCATGGCGGCTTCCCGCGACAGGGAGGCCATCCGAGCCGGGTCGCATGCCGGCCGGAGGCCTTGGACCGCTGCCCGCGCCGCGTCCCCGGGAGGCCGGGAAGCGGCGCGGGCCGGCGGTCGCCCGTATCAGGTGCGGTCAGCTACGCCAGCGGAGCATGAATTCGGCGGCGGTGCCGCCGGACTTGATGTGGGCAATGAGCGCCGAACCGAAGACCACGCCGTCGACCAGATCGCCGAAGGCGGCGAGCTGGGTCGGCGATTTGATGCCGAAGCCCAGGGCCACGGGCACGCTGAACAGGCGGCGCACGGCGGTCAGGCGCTCTTTTATTTCCGTCGGCAGGGATTCGCGCATGCCGGTGGTGCCGAGCACCGAGACGAAGTAGACGTAGCCCCGCGCGTCCTTGGCATAGGCGGCCAGCCGCTCCTCGGAGGTGTTGAGGCCAACGAGGGGGATCAGGTCCAGGTTGTGCTTGTCGAGGGCGTCGCGCAAGGGGCCGGATTCCTCGATTGGCACGTCGGGCACGATAAATCCCGACACCCCGGCGGCGGCGGCGTCCTCGGCCAGCTTGTCCAGGCCGTATTGCAGAAACGGGTTGTAGTAGCCCATGAGCACCAGCCCGGCCCGGTACTGGCCCTTGCGCTTCTCCAACTCGTGGAGCAGCCAGGACAGGCAGGTGCCGTTGAGCAAGCAATCGAGGCTGGCCTGCTCCACCACCGGACCGTCGGCCACGGGGTCGGAAAAGGGCACGCCGATCTCGATGATGTCGGCCCCGCCGGCATCCAGCGCCGCCAGTTCGTCGAAAAACCGCTCCTTGTCCGGGAAACCGCCGGGCAGGAAGGGAATGAGCGCCTTGCGGCCGGCCGCCAGCGCCTCCATGATGCGGGTGGTCAGGATCGACTGGCTCACTGCGCGCCTCCCTGCTTTTTTTCGTAGGCCTCGATGATGTCGAGGTCCTTGTCGCCGCGACCGGACAGGCACACCACCACCTGGGACCCCTTGGGGATGTTCGAGGCCGGGTTCAAGGCCCAGGCCACGGCGTGGCAGCTCTCCAGGGCCGGGATGATGCCCTCGCGCCGGCACAGGGCCTCGAAGGCGGCCAAAGCCTCATGATCCACGGCCACGTCGTAGCGCACCCGGCCGATGGCCCCGAGGTGGGCGTGCTCCGGTCCGACGCCGGGATAATCCAGGCCGGCGGACACGGAGTGGGACGGCTGGATCTGGCCTTCGGTCGTTTGCAGCAGCATGGTGTGCATGCCGTGGAGCACGCCGGGCGTGCCAAGGCTGATGGGCGCGCTGTGGTAGCAGCCGGGATCGCCCGTGCCGCCGGCCTCGACGCCGACGAGCTTGACGTCCGCGTCCGGCACGAAATGGTGGAACATGCCGATGGCGTTGGAGCCGCCGCCGACGCAGGCCACCACGTAATCCGGCAGCCGGCCGATCTTTTCCAGGCACTGGGCCCTGGCCTCCAGCGAGATGACGGCCTGGAACTCGCGCACCAGCAGCGGGAACGGATGCGGCCCGGCCGCCGTGCCGAAGCAGTAGTGGGTGGTGTTCTGCTCGGCGATCCAATAGCGAAGCGCCGCGTTGATGGCGTCCTTGAGCGTCTTGGTGCCGGACTCGATGGGTACGACCGTGGCCCCGAGCAGCTTCATGCGGCGCACGTTGTGCGACTGGCGCACCACGTCCT
>JBKICS010000047.1:0-5670 GCA_046567015.1 Acidobacteriota bacterium
CTTCCCTCGCCCCAGCCGCGCCGCCCGCCAAGGGGGTCCGGGGGGATTATCCCCCCCGGCGGGTCCGGGCAGAGCCCGGTTAAAAGGGAGCGATCATGCGTATAGCGAATGATATGACGGAGCTGGTGGGCGGGACGCCCATGGTGTGGCTGACCAGGATGGCAGCAGGCTGTGGGGCTCGGGTGGCGGCCAAGCTGGAGTCGTTTAATCCCTGTTCATCGGTCAAGGACCGCATTGGCGTGGCCATGATCAAGGCGGCCGAGAAAGAGGGACGTTTGCAGCCGGGGGCGGTGGTGGTGGAGCCCACCTCGGGCAATACCGGCATCGGTCTGGCCTTCATGTGCGCCGTGCGCGGCTATCGGCTCATGCTCACCATGCCGGAATCCATGAGTGTGGAGCGGCGCACCTTGCTGCGGGGGTTCGGGGCCGAGCTGGTGCTCACCCCGGCCGCCAAGGGCATGACCGGCGCGGTGGAGCGGGCGCGCGAACTGGCGGCCGGGATACCCGGGGCGTTTATGCCCATGCAGTTCGCCAATCCGGCCAATCCGGACATCCATGCCCTGACCACCGGGCCGGAGATCTGGCAGGACACCGACGGCGAGGTGGATATTTTCGTGGCCGGGGTCGGCACCGGCGGCACCGTGACGGGTGTTGCCCGGGCGCTCAAGGGGATCAAGCCCGGGGTGCGGGCCGTGGCTGTGGAGCCGGCCGCCTCGCCGGTGCTGTCCGGGGGCAAGGCCGGTCCCCATGCCATCCAGGGCATCGGGGCGGGATTCGTGCCCGACGTTCTGGACCGCAGCCTGATCGACGAGGTGTTCCAGGTGGAAAACGACGCGGCCATGGTCACGGCCCGGCGGCTTCTGCGCGAGGAAGGCATCCTGTGCGGCATCTCCTCGGGAGCCAACGCCTACGCCGCCCTGGAGATCGCCAAGCGCCCGGAGAATGCCGGCAAGGTGGTGGTCTTTATCGTGTGCGACACCGGCGAGCGGTACCTTTCGACGCCGCTTTTCGCCGAGGGGGTCTGATGACAGCCAGGAAGGTGACGTTGCCCAGACCGCGCAAGCATACGCCGGTGGAGTGGGTGACCGAGATGTTGTGCGAGGAGGCGTCGTACCAGAAGGTCTATCACCGGCCGCTGCACGACGAGCCCATGCCGTCGGTGTCGGTGCTGGCCGAGGTCATGGACCGGCTGCGCGGGGTGATTTTTCCGGGCTTTTTCGGCCATTCCGACGTGGCCCCGGAGAACATGCGCTTTCACATCGGGGCCAGCCTGGACCAGGTGTACAAGCTGCTCACCGATCAGGTGCGGCGCGGGCACTGTTTTTTTTGCGAGATCGAGCGGGCCGGCACCTGCCAGGATTGCCAGGAACGGGCCGAGCGGCTGGTGGGCGAATTTCTCATGCGCCTGCCCGACATCCGCGCCGCCCTGGCCGAGGACGCCATGGCCGCCTATGAGGGCGATCCGGCCTCGCGCTCGCCGGGCGAGACCATCTTCTGCTACCCGAGCCTGACCGCGCTGACCCATCACCGGGTGTCCCACGAGCTGCACAAGCTCGGCGTGGATCTGATTCCGCGCATCATCTCCGAGATGGCCCATTCGCGCACCGGCATCGACATCCACCCCGGGGCCACCATCGGCCGGAAGTTTTTCATCGACCACGGCACCGGCACGGTCATTGGCGAGACCTGTATCATCGGCGACAACGTGCGGCTGTACCAGGGCGTGACCCTTGGGGCCAAGAGTTTCCCCAAGGACGAGGCCGGAGTGCTGGTCAAGGGCATTGCCCGCCATCCGGTCGTCGAGGACGACGTTGTGGTTTATTCCGGGGCCACGGTGCTTGGCCGCATCACCATCGGCAAGGGGGCGGTCATCGGCGGCAACGTCTGGGTGGTGGACGACGTGCCGCCCGGCGCGCGCATCGCCCAGCACGGGGCCAGCGGCGCGGTCATCAGCGACGGCTCGGGGAGTTGAGACTACGAAAGAGGGGAGAGGGGCTATTATGCGCTTTGTCTTGCTGGCTTTGGCTATAAGTGCGCTTGTCGGTTGCGCTGAGAAATCCGGTACCAAGTCGTTTATCGGCATAGACGGCTACACGGCGGAAAGTCGTCGCTGGAAACAGGGCGAGGAAGGCAGCCCGCAATTTGGCGGCAACTCCACACACCGCTACGCGGCGACGCAGAGCGGCATGGCGTATGTCCCAAGCAGGAGCGCCTGGCACTAGGCAGCCCAAGGCTCCGATACGCCGAAAGCCCGGCCGCGACAGGTGTTGCGGCCGGGCTTTCGGCATTGGCAGGTGATGACTAGTCGGTGACGATCATGACGCTGCTGGCCTTGACCATGGCCTTGACCTTGGCCCCGACCGTAAGGCCCATGGCCTCGGCGGATTCCTTGGTGATGACCGAAACGATTTCGACGCCGGGGGCGGCTTCGATGACGACTTCGGCGTTGACCATGCCGATGGTGACCTTCTTGACGGTGCCGGGGATCAGATTGCGGGCGCTGACTTTCATGGTTTTTCTCCTTGTGGGTTGGCTTTCCTTGCGGCGGTTTCGGCAAGGCTCTTTGTTGCAAGCACTCTACGCCCGCCATAACTCACACGCAAATTATATTTTACGTGTTAGTGATGCTATTTTTAACAATTGAAATTTGAACATGTTGGCGGACCAGGAATCACGGAAATAAGAATCCGTGATAGTTCTGTGCCGAAACTTCCATGTTGGCCGCGCCTGCCGAATCAATGTGAAGTTGAGATAAATTGTCAGTAATAGTAATGTGTTATCAGCTTTCTCGGCGAAATGAGAGCGCGCCCGCGCGAAACGGTCAGGCCAGGCGCCGTTTTCGTTCGGGGAGGGCTGCGTGTGGGGATGGGAAGCCGGTGCCCTGGACCAGGTATCCAGGGGCCTGGGCGGGTGGGCGACGGCCCGGGGCCGGCGGGAGAGGCCGGCCCCGGAACCAGGATAAGTCAGTCGCCAGCCGCCTTGCGGCAAGGCAGGCGTCGGCGGCGACGGCCTAGCCGGCGGTGTAGTCGAGGCGCACCACCACGGTCGGGTCGAGCACCTGGAAGGTGAAGGATTCCAGGAAGAAAAGTGCGACCTTTTCGGTGTCGTGGGAGGCGTAGCCGATGGCGATGTCGCCGCCGAGCGTCATTTCCAGATCGCCGCCCCGGGTGGAGACGACGTAAGCCTCGTTGATGAAGGGGCTGACGATGACCTGGCCGCCGAGCATGGTTTCCAGGTACTGCGACAGCGGATAGCCCCGAACATGGCCGGAAAGCGCCACCCACATCTCGGGTCCGACCACCAGGGCGTACGGCCCCTCCACCGAGGATTTGCGCAGGGCGGTGAGCCCCTTGGACACCTTGTCGGCGATGTCCTCGGGATCGCCGGACACCTGCATCCGGCCCTGGCTGGAGACTTCCGACAGGCCCTTGATGCCGGCCGGGGCAAAGCCGTGGTAGAGGGCTTCCTCCTCGAACCGGGCCAGCTTTTCGGCGGCCGCGTCCAGGCCGGCCAGGTCGATGTCCTTGCCGCCGCGCGCCGCGTTGTCGATTTCGGCGATGTCCAGGGTGAACGGAACCTTGACCTCGACCAGCGGCTTGACCTGGTGCAGGCCGTAGGTGATGCCGGATACGGACTGGGTCTTGGCGTATTCGATGCGCCCCAGCGGCACGGCGGCGAATTCCCAGCCCAGCGGGCCGGTCACGTCCACCACCCGGCGGCCGGAGAGCATGGTGGTCAGCGTCTGGCGGGCGCGGTTGTCCACGGCCTGCCAGGCAGCGGCGGTAATGGGGGCGAGATCGCGTTTGAGTATGTCCATGGCGTCTCCTGGAGTGGTTAGCGGGTTCCCTTGAGGCTGCCGATGCCAAGCGAGCCGGAGCCGGCGGCCTGGGGCGCGTCGCCGGGCGCTCCGGGCGCGCCAGCCGCGCCGGCGGCGGCGTCTTCCAGGGCGGTGATGTCGCCGCTGGTGAAGAGATAGGTGCGCATGACCGCGTCCCAGCCCGGCATGGTGCGTCGCAGCCACTCCAGGCCCATGACGGCATGCTCCATCTCTTCATCCCGGTTGTGGGCCATGATGGCCTTGATCTGGGGATCGGTGGCCGCCGCCACCCGCTGGTGATACCAGGTGATGGCTTCGAGTTCTTCCTTGACGCTCATGAGCGCCCGAACGAAATCCCGGTCCTGGGGCGAAAGTTCGGCCACAGGCTCGTGGTACTGGTCCATGACTCCTCCTGTAAAACCCGGTCGCGCAGTGCAACGGGGTTTGTAAGCTTGAGCCCAGTATGCCACAGCCCGGGGCGATTGCAACGCCGGCCGGCCGTCAAATGACGTCCGGCGATGCACTTTGGCGTCAGAGGAGGATCAGGTTCTTGATGTCATTGTCGCCGGCCTCGCTCGGAGGAAGGAGCGGGGCGAGCCGGTCGGCCAGGGTGTTGACGCAGGCTATAAGCGCCGTGGCCTGCTCGCCTTTGGCGATGCCGGCGGTAAGGGCGGCGGTTGCGGCATCGAGGTCGCCTGCGGCGAGCTTGCCGGCAAGCCCCACGTCGGGCTGGATGAACACCAGCCGCTCGAAGACCGAGACATAGATGAGAACCGCGCTTCGGCCCTTGGTTTCGGTCAGGCCGTGGCTGAAGAAGGCGGCCTGGGCGGCCTGCTTCGTTTCGAGCAGCGCCCGCTTCCGGGAGACGAAGGGGCGCTTGAGGCCCGGCACGCGCTTGGCCGCCTCGAAGGCGAAGAGGGCGAAGAGGCCGAAGAACAGGAGAAAGAACCACATGTTGCGGGTACCGAACGCCAGGCACAGGAGCAGCCCGGCCGAAAGCCCCACGGCCACGGCGCAGGCCAGGTCGGCCTTGGGATAGGAGTCGCTGGCCCCGACCACCATGGGCACGATCTCGGCCGAGGTCCGCTTCTCCGCCGCGGCCACGGCGGCCACGATGGCTTCCCGGTCGGCCGGGGACAGGAACGCATCCACGAGCTTTCGCATCACACCCTCCAACCGGTTGCCCGACAGCCTGACGCTGTTGAAAATGCCGTCAGGCGGACGGGCATCACACACACCAGACAGGCGTCTGGCAGCCTGCCGCCATCGGAAAAAACGCCACGAAGGGGAGGCATCACGCCCTCCGGCCAGCCGTCCGACAACTTCCCGCCTTCGAAAAAAGCCTCAAGCGCAAAGGCGTCATGGCTGCCTACCAGCTGCCCGAGGAACCGCCGCCGCCGAACGAGCCGCCGCCGCCGGAGAAGCCGCCGCCCCCGCCCGACGAGCCGCCGCCGCCAACGTAAAAGCCGCCGCCCCCGCCCCGGCCGCCCCGAAACAGGTACGGGCCGATGAGCCCCAGCACCACCCCGGCCAGCAGCAGCAAGCCGAGCATGGCCAGGGGCAGGGCGAAGAACGACCCGACCACGGGCATGGCCAGGCCGAAGATGCCGGCCCGGAGCAGGGCCGGCAGCCCGGAGAGCAGGGCGATGAGGATCATGGCCAGGATGAACAGCCCAAAAAAGGCGTTGTCGTCGTGGCCGGAGGATTTTCCGGACTCCGGCGGCGCCTTGTACTCGCCGCGCGCCCCCTCGATAATGGCCGCCACCCCGGATTCGAGACCGCCGTCGTAATCGCCGGCCTTGAAGGCCGGGACAATGACGTTGTCGATGATGCGTCCGGTGAGCGCGTCGGTC
>JBKICS010000048.1:0-5228 GCA_046567015.1 Acidobacteriota bacterium
CCCCATCACGCCACCACGCCTCAGACCAGGGCCAGGGGCAGGGCCTCGAACACCGTGCGCACGAAAAGCGTCTCCACTTCCGGTCCGTCCGCGCCTTCCAGGGCCTGGGCAGCGGCCCGGTTGCCCTCAGGCAGGATCACTTGCCGGGCGCCGGCCCGGGCGGCGGCGAGCACCTTTTCCCGGATGCCGCCCACGGGCAGCACCGAGCCGGTCAGGGTGATCTCCCCGGTCATGGCCACGTCGGGCCGAAGCGCCCTGTCCGTGAAAAGCGAGATCAGGGCCAAAGCCAGGGTCAATCCGGCGGAACAGCCCTCCTTGGGAATGGAGCCGGCCGGGATGTGCACATGCACGTCCTGGGTCGCGAACATATCCGGGTCGATGCCAAGCTCCCCGGCCCTTGAGCGCACCAGGGAAAGGGCCGTCTGGGCCGATTCCCGCAACACCTCGCCAAGCGACCCGGTAAGGGTGATCTGGCCCGTGCCCTTCATGCGGATGGCTTCCACGAAAATGATCTCGCCGCCGTAATCGGCATAGACCAGCCCGGTGGCCACGCCCACGCGCGGCACGCTGCCGGCGGCCTCCCGCACAAAGCGCACGGGGCCGAGCAGGGCCGGGACGAGGGCCTCGTCGACCACGGCGGCCGTGGCCGACGCAGTTGATGTCTTGTCGGCCTCCAGGCGCAGCTTGGCCAGCTTGCGGCAGATGTGCCCCAGCTCCCGGTCGAGGTTTCGCACCCCGGCCTCGCGGGTGTAACCGTCCACCACGGCCCGGATGGCCTCGGGCGTGACCGTCGGATAGGGATGGGTGAGGCCATGCTCGCGCAGTTGCCGGGGGAGCAAATGGTTCTGGGCGATGCGCACCTTTTCCCCGGTGGCATAGCCCTGAAACGGCACCACCTCCAGCCGGTCGAGCAGCGGCCCGGACAGCTCCCGGACGTCGTTGGCCGTGGCGATGAAAAGCACCTGGGACAGGTCGAAGGGCACTTCCAGGTAGTTGTCCACGAACTGACTGTTCTGCTCCGGGTCGAGCATCTCCAGAAACACGGCCGCCGGATCGCCCCGGAAATCCTTCCCGATCTTGTCGATCTCATCGAGCATGAAGACCGGATTGCGCACCCCGAGCCGGCTAATGGATTGGAGCACCCGGCCCGGCAGCGCCCCGACATAGGTGCGCCGGTGGCCGCGCAGCTCGGCCTCGTCGCGAAGCCCGGCCAATGAGATGCGGTGAAACTTGCGCCCCAAGGCCTCAGCGATGGCCTGGCCGACCGAGGTCTTGCCCGTGCCCGGGGGGCCGGAAAAGCACAGCACCGGGCTGCGAAAGGCCGTGGGCGCGGCCTTCTCCCCGGCAAGCCGGGCCACGGTGGCCCGCAGTTCGTCGAGGTTGACCGGCTTGGCCAGGTAGTAGACCGCGCCCTGGCGCATGGCCGCAACCGCCGTATCCACCGTGGCGAACCCCGTCACCAGCATCACCCGGGTGGCCGGCGACACCTGGCGGGCGGCGGTCAAAAGCTCCAGGCCGTCCATCTTGTCCATCTTGAGGTCGGTAATGATGAGGTCGAACTCCCAACGCCGCACCTCCTCCAAGGCAGCCAGGCCATTGGCCGCCCCGCGCACGCTGTACCCTTCCTTGCGCAGCACGTGCTCCAGATTGGCCCGGGCGATGTCCTCGTCGTCCACCACCAGCACATGGAAATCCGTCAGGTTCCGCAGCGCCCGGGAGGCCAGGTATTCGAGCACCCGGTCCTTGATCTGCCCCAACCCATGGTGCCGGGCGGCCAGCACGGCCTCGGCCCCGGGCAGGTCGAGCCGGTCCTGGGTGGCGCTGGCCCAGGGCAGGCCGAGCAGGAAATCGAGGTAGGCCAGACCGACGCCGTATTCGGCCACGGACGGATCGGTCTTCTCCAGCCGTTCCACCTCGCGCTTGGCCGCCTCCCGGGCATGAAACGGGAGTTCCTGGGATTCGATGCGGGCCCTCAGCTGCTCCAGGTCGCTGGTGGGGGCCGGGGGCAGCGCGCCTTCGGTGCGTTTTTGAAAGAAGAGCATGGGTTCTCCGGTGGTTTCCTCCTGGATACGTGGTTTTTCGCATTTGACGCAACAGCCTGTTTCGCGGGTGTAACGTTTTGCAATAGGCGTTGCGATTCGCAACACAGGCTGGCCGGCCGGTTTGAGCGAAAGCGTTGCACATCGCAACGCTTTTTCTTTTCTCTATGAAAAATATCCAATAATTTTAGGAAAATATCATGTGGAACGCTTCTTGATATGGGGAAAGTACAGAATGCAAGGAGGACTCAGACATGGCCAGTATCAGGGAGCGCATGGAAACCGTTTTTGCCGCCCTGGCTTTCGCCGAACGCAACCTGCCGCATGAGGCCCAGGAACTGCTGGACCAAACGAAGCAGCAAAAAGTCGAGACCACGGCCACGGCCAAGCGTGTCGACAAGCGACCGCGGGTGCGGGTCTAGCCAGCCATGGCCAACCGTTTTGGCGATGCGCCGCAGCCGGGCATCATCCTGCGGCGCACCGCCCGCCTGCGCAAATTCCTGGAGGACACCGGCCAGGAAGTCGGACTGGCCGAGCACGGCCTGTCCAGTCTGGAGCCGGAGCAGGCGCCTTCCGGGGTCGAAGGGAAAAAAATCGTGGCCGTCTCCACGGACCCGGAATTTCCCCAGTCGCTGATCCGCCGCGCCCTGGGCGTGGCCGGACGGCTCGGCACGGAGATCGTGGGCTTAAGCGTGACCGAGCTGACCAGTGGCGACCCGGCCAAGGCCAAGGAACTTTTCATGCAGCAAGCCCGACGTTCGGCCCGGGAGTTCGCCTTGGAGGCCAAGCGGCTTGGTGTGGAATTTCGCCATGTGGTGTGTTTCGGCCGGCCGGCGGATGTGGTGGAACTGGAATGCGGGCGACTGCGCCGGGTTGAATTCGTTCTGGCGGCCAGGGAACAGCGTGCCAGAGACGGTTTCCATGTGAGCATGCCCCTGTTTGAGGTAGCCGGTTAGGGTGGACAGTGCTCCCCCTCGTCATTTCACGACAGAAAGTAAGGAGATTCGTTCATGCACGCGAAGGGAAAAAAGCCTGTGGGAAAGTTGTTGGCGTACGGCATCGGCAGCGTGGCCCTGTACACGGCCGTGTACCAGTTCCAGGACATCCTGCTGACGACTTCCGCCAAGGGCGGCATGTACACGGTGCTGCCCATCGCCACGGTCTTCCTGTTCTCCTGGATTCACGGCACCTTCGCCGGAACCCTGTGGGAAGTGCTGGGCGTGAGCGCCGTGAAGAAGGCCCCGGCCCAGACCGCGGTGCAGGCCCCGGCGCGCAAGGACACCCGTCCCCGGGCCACGGTCAACGCCTAACGGGACGATCCCGCGCTGTTTCGCCCGGCCGGAGAGAAGACGCCTGGCCGCATTCCTGGCGGTCCCGGGCAGCGAGACGCGCGGTTGACGGCAACAACGCAAACGACACCAGCACGAATTGAAGGAGCACCTGTCATGGATATGTTAAGCGAAGCCACCAAATTCATCCAGCTCGACCCCTCGGGGGTCATCTTCCTCTTTATCGTCGGCTTCATCGGCGGCCTGGTCAGCGGTTTCATCGGCTCCGGCGGCGCCTTCGTCCTGACCCCGGGCATGATGAGCCTGGGCGTGCCCGGCACCGTGGCTGTCGCTTCCAACATGTGCCACAAATTTCCCAAGGCGCTCGTCGGTTCCATCAAGCGCTACCGCTACGGCCAGGTGGACATCAAGCTCGGCCTGTACATGGCCGCCTTTGCCGGCATCGGCGTGCAGATCGGCATCAAGGTCCAGAACATGATCCTCGGCCTGTGGGGCCAGGCCGGGTCCGACCTGTACGTGAGCGTGTCGTTCGTGGCCGTGCTGGTGGTCGTCGGCAGCATCGTCATGGTCGACGCGGTCAAGTCCGCCAAGTCGTGCGGCGCGGAACAGACCTGCTCCCTGGCGCTTCGCCTGCAGAAGATCGAGCTGTGGCCCATGATCACCTTTAAAAAGGCCAACCTGCGCATCTCCATGTGGTTTTTGCTGCCGGTCGGCCTGGCCACCGGCCTGCTCGCCGCCACCATCGCCGTGGGCGGGTTCGTCGGCGTGCCCGGCATGATCTATATCCTGGGCGCCACGAGCCTGGTCGCCTCGGCCACCGAGCTGGTCATCGCCTTCGTCATGGGCCTGGCCGGTTCCATCAACTGGGCCATGCACGGGATGATCGACATCCGCCTGACGCTCATCATCCTGGCCGGCTCGCTGCTCGGCGTGCAGCTCGGCGCCATCGGCACCACCTTCGTCAAGGAACACATGATCAAGATCGTCATGGGCTCCATCATGCTGATCGTGGCCCTGTCGCGCGGATTTGCCATGCCGAAGTACCTGGGCAAGCTCGGCCTCATGGACGTCAGCGAGGCCACCCTGGCCATGCTCGACAAGGTGAGCTTCGCCTTCATGGTGATTTCCCTGGTGGTCGGCGCGGTCATCATCCTCGGCAGCATGATCCGGGCCAAGCGTCCGGTTCCGGCGCCGGCGGTGCAGGAAGCCTAAGTCACCAGGCTCGGACACGCACGATCCGGCGCGGGTCCTTGCCCCCGCCAAGAAAAAAGACTGTTGCCAAGCCAGGGAGCGCACCGCAGCGGCGGTGCGCTCCCTGGCTATTTTGACGATTGCCTGCTCCTGCCCCAACACGATCCCTTGTCAAGGCCTCAAGCAGCACGCGCCATTGACGCCGACACCCCGCCCAGTCGGGCTTGGTAAAGCGCAAGCCGTAGCCCAACTCGGCACCTTGTCGGGGCCTCGATCAGCACGCCCGGTTGCCTCCAAGACGGCACCAGTCCGGGCCTTGCGAAGCGCGAGCCGTTGGCCGCAACACGCCCCGTCGGGGCCGGCGAAGCGCGAGCAGTTGCTCCCGAGTCGGGACGTGGCGAAGCGCAAACCGTCTACCGGGGCCAGCCCGTAACAATACGCGTTCCTGTCGGATTCCATTCCTGTACCTTCCCGCTTGACGGCCACCGGACGACTTTTCAAACAGATCTTGATTTTTGCGAGGCGGGTTCTGAGCCGATTGCATTTTGTCGTTTTTTGGAGAAGACAGGTGTTCCGGAGCCAAAGAAAAGAACACGCAATCCGCCAAGAGCAAATGCCCCAGGATTGGCCAGGACAACACACTGAACGCATCTCTCGCCCCGACATGCGAAGGCAACGCCGATGAGAAACTACTATAAATTAAGGGTCC